>JAEDMO010000042.1 GCA_016302935.1 Bacilli bacterium
ATTAAAAAGGCAAGAATTAGCTTTTTAGGGCTTTTCTTGCTTTTTTATAATTGGGGTAATATTTTTCAACTAGATGCCAAAAATCTTTAGAATGATTAGGTTGGATGAAATGACATAGTTCGTGGACGATTACATAATCTAAACATTCTATATTGTAGTTTATTAATTCTAAATTAAGAGTAATATTATTATTTTTTCTATTGCAAACTCCCCATCTGGTTTTCATTTTTCTTAATTTTAAGTTGGGAATAGGTATATTTTCTTCAAAGATATTAAGGTAGGCGTCTATATGTGATTTTATAATATCAGTAATATACTTGGTTATATATTTATTTAATTCTTTTTTGTTTTTTACGTATATATAGTTATTGGATATTTCTGCTTTTTGAAAAGAATCACTATATATAACTTGGTAGTTTTCTTCGAATATGGAAATATTATAATCATTGTTATTGCTTTTTTTTGTTAATTTATTTTTTCTTTTGTCGATCATTTTATTTATGTATGTACTATTTTGTTCTAATAATTTTTCAATACTTTTGTTAGTAACAAAGTAATTGGTAGTTACTATAATATTTAAATCTTCGGTTACTCTAATGTAGGTGTTTTTATTATTTTTTTTAATTATAGTAACTGGGTAGTTGGTATCATCTTTGAGGTAATAGTAATTAGCCACGGCCACCGCCACCGCCGAAGCCTCCTCCACCACCACCGAATGATGCTCCTCCACCAAAACCACCTGAAGAAGATGATGATGAGTGAGCGGCATTGTATGCAGATTGGGCTTTACTAATACCGGTTTGGATACTATTATTAATTATATTATTTATCATAATATTTCTGGTATAGAAATATGGGATATAACTACTATTTGTATCTAATTTATATTCTTGTATTTTCATATTCATCGCTTTTTCTACTTTATCAGCAATACCAAAGGTGGTTGCATATACTAGGAAATGTTCCCATAGATAAATTTCTGGTAGTTCTTTTTCTTCAAAACGGCCAAAATCTAATAAGAATCTTTTGAATGCCATCCATTTAACGTAATCATCATTTCCTTTGGGTGTCTTTTTGGAAGAAGTTAATATATATATCATTGCAATAATGGAAATTGGTACTAAAATGAATGGAAATACACTATTGGGGTAGATTGCGACACATAGGATATAGATTGCTATTCCACTTAGAGCGTATAGGCAATATAGTGCTTTTTTACCACCATTTTTCTCATAGAAATTCATTGATTCTCCTACGGATATTACTTCGTTTTTCCAACTGCGATAACTACTTAAGAAATCTTCATAATCATTTTTACTAGCTCTTTTAATATCACTATCAGTTACATATTCACCGTTACCTACTTCGTTAATAAACCATTTTTTTAATAATTTTTCACTACTAGTTAGATTTTCATCTACTTTTTCATCTTTTAAATCTATTATTTTAAATTTTTTGTTATTGCTATAAGTATCATCTATTTTTAGGCTTTTCTTTCTAATTAGTTCCATAATAGATGCACTTAAATATTCACTTTTGATATTGCTTTTTGTAAGAAGATAACCCAATATTTCGGGTCCATAACTGGCGGGTAATTCGCGTAGATATTCGTTAGTAAATAGGCTTTTATATTCTTTATCATATTTTTTATAGAATTTGTAAGTTAAATAACATAATCCTAAAATCCAGAGGATAGTTAATGTTAGTGAGATATTTCTAGCTATTTTTTCTTTTCTTATTACTTCTTCTAACACTTTGTTTAAGGTAGTTTGTAATTCTTTTTTTAACTCTTCGTCGTCTAATTGGTCTACATAGTAAATGGCATTATTGTAGTTTTCTCTACTTGGATGTTTAGATGCGTATTCGGTATAGTAGATAGCATTATTTTTTATTTCTTCTTTTAATTGTTCTCTTAGGTTATTTTGAATTTCAGCTTGTTTTGTTTCGTACTCTACTATTTTATCTAAGGCAGAAACATTAGACTTTTTGGTTCCTTGTGGAACTAAAGATTTATCAAAAACGATTCTTATATCGGTTTTAGTGTCAGATTCTAAATACTCCCAATAGGCATAGGCTGTTTTGTTATCAATTAGTTTGTTTTCGCCTTGCATTGGGCCGTGGGAAAAGATTCTAAATGTATGGCTTTCTTTTGGTAAGTGTAGATATACTTGATAGTCTTCTATTACTTCACTCCATTCAAAGTTATACATTAATTCAGCGACATCGTTATGAATAACAACCGCATCGGTAATGGTATATTCTAAGTAGAAGGCTTTATCATAACTGCTGGGATGGTATACAATAATATTGTAGTCGTTATTATCGACATTAAGTTCATATTTGTGATGCATCCCACTATAACCATTTGTTACAATATCAAAGCATGTATCGTGATTTTTAATATAACTAAAATCAGAAATATTCCTAGAAGTACTAGATGCACATATATTAGTTATGGAAGTAGCATTATAAATATCGGTATTGTAGAAATCGGAGGCATAATTTCCTGTGAATGTTTTAGTGTTTCCTTTTAAATAGAGGTTTCTTTTTAGATAGTTATAGCTACCGTCAAAAATAATCATTTCCTTAAAAGTTGCTGATCCATCTTCATTTACAGTTACATCGACATAATATTTAGAGGTTCCTATTGCTGATACTTTTAATGGTAGTATAAATAAAACTAAAATTAATATATATTTCAGATACTTTGTCATAATTTTCTCCTTACAATTAAAAAGACTTACCTATGTAAGCCTTAAAATTTTACTTTAGGTGCTTCCTTTGAAGGTTCGTCAGCTTTAAAGAATTCAAAGGCCTCAAATTTGAATATGCTGGCAACTATATTTGAAGGAAACATTTCTCTTAAATTGTTATAAGTAAGAACTGTATCGTTATAAAATTGTCTAGCATATGAGATTTTGTCTTCGGTATCTTTTAAGTCGTTTTGCAAACTCATAAAATTAGCGTTTGCTTTTAAGTCTGGGTAACTTTCTGCAAGTGCGAACAACTTATTTAAAGCACCGGTTAACATATTATTAGCTTCAATTTCTTCATTGATATTATTAGCAGTATTTAATTTATTTCTAGCTTCAATAACAGCGGTTAAAGTTCCTTCTTCGTGCTTAGCATAGCCTTTTACTGTTTCTACTAAGTTAGGAATTAAATCGCTTCTTCTTTTTAGTTGAACATCGATTTGAGCGAATTGATCTTTAACTTTATTTCTTCTATTTATTAGTTTGTTGTATACTCCAACACCCCAAAATAATATTAAAGCTAAAAGTGCAAATACAACTATAAGTATTATTTGTCCTATATTCATTGTTATCCTCCTTTACTTAATTTAAGTATACACCAATATTTATAAAAATGCTAGTATTTTTATAAATTTATTTATAAAATTTAAAAAAATAGTATTAAACTATTTTTATTGGTAAATATCGATAATATCGTCAATATTTATATGTTCATTATCAAAGGTAATTAGTTTATTACCGCTTTTAGCAATAATTGTTTTTTTTAAAATATCATCTTTAGTTACAATGGTGACATCCGCTTTGTATATGTAATTTTTTGAATGCAAGATATTGTAAATTTTTTGTTCTAGGGCAAATCTATCTAATATTCTATGAGTAGGTTTTTTTTGATTATCTACATTATCTTTATTCATTGTCGAATAGATAAGTTGACTATTTTGAATTGGTTTAGTTATTTTATTTTTATACATTTTAGGAATATTCTTTTCCATATTTCACCTTCCAGTAATAAAATATGTTTTAATATTGGAAAAAATGATATTTATATTTATTTTTTTGGTATAATAGTAAAGAAAGTGGTGATTTTATGAAAAATATTTCCAAATATAAGGTTGAATATGGTATTTTAATTCCATTAATTATATTTGCAATAATTAGTATCACCACGGTATATAGTGCTCAGAATTTATTACCTGAATATTCTAGTAATTTGTATTTAAAGCAATTAATTTGGTATGTTTTGGGTTTTGGTATTGCTTATTTTATTATGTTTATTGGCAATAAGTTTTTGTATAACAGCGCTTATATTCTTTATGTCATTAATGTTATTTTATTAATATTGATTCTTTTTTTCGGTAAGGAAGTAAATAATTCTAAATGTTGGTTTGAACTTGGTTTTTTCTCATTGCAACCATCAGAATTTATGAAAGTAATTTTAATTTTAACTCTATCTAGAATGATCAATGATTTTAACACTGAATATGATAATCCCAGTGTAGAGACTGAATTTAAATTTATTTTAAAAGTAATGTTAATTGTTTTTATTCCATCAGTTTTAACTTTTATCGAACCAGATACTGGGGCGGTTATTATTTATTTAGTTACAACAATGACAATGCTTTTTATTGGTGGGATTAGAAAAAGATGGTTTTTTTCACTCTTTTTAATTATATTTGTTTTTTTGGGTATTTTATTTGCAATTTATTTTATAAATCAAGATTTGTTTATTTCTATATTTGGTACTAATTTTTTCTATAGAATCGATAGAATTTTAAATTGGTCTAGTGGTAGTGGTGGTCAACTTACTAATTCTCTTATTGCAATAGGTAGTGCTGGAATATTAGGGCATGGATTTAATAAAACTCCAATATATTTTCCAGAGTTACAAACAGATTTTATTTATGGTGTTTTTTCATCTAACTATGGTTTGATTGGTTCTATTCTTTTAATTATTTTATTTATTTATTTTGATATTAATTTAATTAATAGTGCTTCTAAAACTTATGATAATAAAGATAAATATACTATTGCGGGGATTGTTTCTATGTTGGTTTTTCAGCAAATATGGAGTCTTAGTATGACAATTGGATTACTGCCTATTATGGGTATTACCCTTCCTTTTATTAGTTATGGAGGTTCTAGTTTGCTTTCTTATATGTTTTTAGTAGGAATAATATTTAATGTTTCTAATCAAAGTTTAAGATATACAAATTAAAAAAGAAATCAGCGCGATTTCTTTATTTTTTGGCTTTATTTAGGGCTTGTTCTAAGGCTTTATATAAAGCTTCAATTTTAATAGTACATCCAGATACAGCATCTGTTTTTCCATCTTTATCTAAGGTAATAAAATCGATACCTTGTTTTTCTACTACGGCTTTTTCTAAGGCTTCAGCTTGTTCATACCATTCTTTTCCGCCTTCTATTTTACCCATATTAGCTGATACAGATTTCATTCCATAGTTATCTTTTAAGGCTTTTTTAGTGGTAGAAATACCATCTTTGGTATAGGTAGTATCTAGATAAACTGAACTTATTTTGCCATTTTTATCTACTTCTACTTTAGCTGTTGCGGTATTTTCTTCTCCACCGTAATTGTCAGTAACGCTTCCTTCGTATGTCCCTTCTTTATATTTTCCTTCACCACAGCCTACTAGAGCTAAACATAATACTATTGCAAGTAAGCCAGTTAAAATTTTTTTCATTTTTTATATCCTCCTTTATGATGAATTAATTATAGCATAATTTTTATTTGGTGTTAATAATTTAATTTAAATTAGACATGTTTTTAATTAATTTTTGACTAATTATTCCTACTATTAAGCCTGTTGGTATTGAAAAAAGTAGTAAATATGGAAGATAATAGATAATGCTTTTATTTATTAAAATTAATCCTACTAGGATTTGGCCAATACTATGGGATATAGAGCCAATTATACTGATGCCAATTAGAGAGAATATTTTAATTTTTTTAGCTAAGGCCATTGTAATAATACTAAGAATGGCTCCTGCTAGGCTAAAGAAAAATGGTATTGTAAATAGACCTGTTCTAATTAGACCAATTATGAATACTCTAATTAGTGAAACGCTTAAGGCATCTTTAAAATTATAATTATATAAAACTAATATGATAATAACATTGGATAATCCTAGTTTTAATCCAGGAACAATGTTTGCAAATATTGGAATATAGCTTTCTATTATTCCTATTACTATTGAAAGGGCTGTAAGCATAGCTAATCTACTTGTTTTTTTTATATTCATATTATCACCTTACTACTGTATCAATATCACTTTCATTTTCTATTTTAATTACTATTTTATTAGGAAGACATATAATTGGGGTGTAGCTATTTGAAACCCAACCTTGATAAGAGCATAGATGTCTTTTGCTGGTTTCTTCTTTTACTCTTATTTTGTTTATATCAGTTTCTATTACTACATTTCCTAAGTATCCTTTTACTACATATTCTTTTTTCTTATCAAGATTTACTTTTAATATTACTTCATCATTATAATATATTAAGGCTACATTGGATTTACTAGTTTTTTTTAGACTAAATAGCATTATAATGCATATTAAGATAATTATCGATATTAGGATATAATCACTTTTCTTCATATTTATTAAATCCTTCTGATTTTAATATGGTATTTTCATCTACATATATTATTGCTTCTAAATTATCAGTGCTGTTTACTAGCTTAATAGCATCACTAGGTTTAAGTAAGAATAAATAAGTAGACATAATATCAGCATATGCGGAAGATGATGTTATAACGGTCACTCCTTTACTGTAATTAGCAGGATATAGTGTTTTAGGATTTATTATGTGATTATATCTAACATCGTTGACTTCATAATATCTTTGGTAGTCCCCACTGGTAACAACCGATACATTGTTAGCTTTAATCTTGGTTAAAAGAGTATCGTTTTCTGGATGCTGAATTCCAATTACATATTTATCTTTATTGTAATGCTCTCCTACTTTAACGTTGCCTCCAGCATTAATCAGATATTTTTTTATTCCTAGGCTTTCTATATAATTACCTACTACTTCAGTAGCATATCCTTTACAAAGACCACCTAAATCTAGTTTGACACCATTTCTTTTTTTATAAACATTGTTATTTAATGATATATCATTTATGTTTATACTTTGGGTATTTTTTAATTCATCTATGGAAGGAACGGATTTTTTTTCTTCCATATATTTTTTCCATATAGCAGATACATTGCCAATGGCAATATTAAATAGACCATCTGTTTTAGAGTAATATTCAAGTCCATAATTAATTATTTCACTTAATTTAGGATCAATATTAATCTCTTCATCATTTTTTAATACTTCATTTAAGTAGTAAACATTAACTAGATTTTCATATTCATCATAACGATTACAAAGATTATCATATTCTTTATAAATATTATTTATATTATCATATATATAATCAATATTAGGATTATCAGTATATATTTTTACATTAATATATGTATCCATATAAAAGATATTTCTACTTTTTTCTTGATTGTTGCTACATCCTACTAAAGTAAGAATAGTTAGTAATATTATTATTTTTTTCATTATCTCACCTATTTATATTTTAGCATACAAAGTAAAAATATTAAAGAAAAACTATGTCAATTATGACATAG
>JAEDMO010000043.1 GCA_016302935.1 Bacilli bacterium
AACAAAAAAGAGTTGGTAAAAATAATCATGTCTTCACTATTCTAAAATTTCGTTCAATGAGACAAGATGCACCACATGAAATGGCGACTAAGAACTTTGAAAATCCAGAAGCGTATATTACGCCCATTGGTAAAATTATTCGCAAGACAAGCTTGGACGAATTACCACAATTATTTAACGTATTTAAAGGAGAGATGAGTCTTGTAGGACCTAGACCACTTATCCCCAGTGAAAAATCTGTACTAGAATTAAGAGAGAAATACGGAGCTAGCAAAATCCTGCCTGGAATTACTGGATTAGCACAAGTTCATGGTAGAGATGAAATCACAGATGAACATAAAGCCTCTTATGATGGAAAATATGCATTAAATATGAGTCTATTATTGGATATTTCAATTGTTTTTAGGACAGCATTTGATGTTGTAATGAGTCGAGGAGTGCATGAAGGAAAGGATTAAAGAGAGTGTAGAATTATTATGCAGGTAAAAAAAACATACCCCTCTTTTTCTGTATTAATGTCTGTTTATAAAAGCGATGATCCTAATAATTTGGATATTGCATTAACGAGTATAGAGAAACAAACTCTTGAACCTAGTGAAATTGTCTTAGTTGAGGATGGACCTATTTCAGTTGATTTAGAAAAAGTAATAAATAAGCATAAGCATAATTTCACAAGAAAATTTAAAGACATAAAACTTAAAACAAATAAAGGATTAGGTAATGCCCTAAAAATAGGAACAAAATTCGTTTCAACCAATTGGATAGCAAGAATGGATGCTGATGATATTAGTGTACCAAATAGGTTTGAACAACAATTTGATGTGATTAATAAGGATCCTAGTATTGCTGTAGTTGGTGGAAAGGTAGAAGAATTCACTTTAGATATAAATAATATTATAGGAGAAAGAAACGTACCTACCAGTAATGAACAGATATATAAGTTTGCAAAGTGGAGAAGTCCATTTAATCATCCAACGGTCCTAATAAATAAGACAGTATTATTAAGTGTTGGAGGGTACGAAATGTATGGGAACTTAGAGGATTATTATTTGTGGACTAGAATACTTGCTAATGAGTATAGAGTATGTAATCTCGAATCTACGCTTGTATTTATGCGTGTAGATGATGATCTGTATAGCAGACGAGGAAAGATTAGTAATATACTCTATTTCTATAAACTAAGGAGATTTATGGATCGGAATCATTTAATTAATTTCCATGAAATGATTTTAGGTAATGTTTTGATGACGATAAATATTGTCTTACCTAATTTTATGAGAAAATTTGTGTACAAAAAAATTGTTCATAAGCAACATTAAGAATTAAGAGAAAATATTTTACTATATTGTGTATTATGAAACAGAAATTAAGAAAACTAAAAAATACTAAGTTCATCCAGTTAATTATCCGTATTGGATGTATTCCTATGTTTATTACATATTATATTCATATAAAAAGAATTGACCTCAACGTAAAAAATGCTGAGGAAACAATTAATTACTTGATAAATAATAAAGTGTCGGTTGGACGGTTTGGCGATGGTGAATTTAACATTCTCTATAGCAAAAAGCCTATTGGATTTCAAAAATATTCTGATGAATTAAGTAGAGCATTAGCTCAAGTTAGGACAACAGAAAAATTTAAAATAGCAATTCCTTATGCCTATAAAACAACGAGACCATATAAATTTTTAATAAAATGTTTTTGGTGGCGATATGTGACATTTAATAATCGGTATATTTTGGAGTTCAAGAAACAGCATGAAGATGATTATCTTGATACTAATTTTAGTAGAGTGATAACAGAATTAGCTGATAAAAAGGAAGTTTTAGTTTTAACAGATAAAGTTAAAATGATTTGGGAAAATAGAAATATCTTAATAGTAGAGGGAGAATTTACCAGGTTTGGTGTTAATAATGATTTACTTTCAAACACAAAATCTGTTAAACGTATTATTGCGCCTGCCGAGGATGCATTTAATAAGTTCAAGGAGATATATAAAGAAATAGATTTTACTGCAGAGACAATGGAAGATCCGCTAATACTTATCTCACTTGGCCCCACAGCAACTATTTTAGCTTATAAGTTAAGTAATCAGTTTCAAACTATCGATATCGGTCATTTTGACTTACAATATCAGTATTTAGAACGTGGGTATTATCATAAAGTTAGAATCAAAGATAGATATGATAACGAAAGTGTGAATGGTGATAAAGTTGCTGATATCCATTCCTCAAAATATGAGAAGGAGATAGTTACTATTATCAGATAAGAATTATTGAAAAGGAGTTATCTAGTTTAATGAAAGAGAAGGTTAAATTTCCAATCGATTTTGTTATTACTTGGGTTGATGAAAATGATCCTGTATGGCGAGAAAAGCACACAAAATATGTTAAATCATCCCGTAAAGAAGATTATATTCGGTATCGGGATTATGGTACGCTAAAGTACTTATTTAGATCTATTGATGCATATGCAAAATGGGTAAACCATGTTTATCTTGTGACAGATAACCAAGTCCCAAACTGGATAAAAAGTAATTCTAAATTAACGGTAGTTGATCATAAAGATATAATTCCTTCTAAATATTTACCTACTTTCAATTCTAACGTAATAGATTTTCATCTAGTTAATATACCAAATTTATCAGAACACTTTGTATACTTTAATGATGATATGTTTTTAAATAAGAAAGTTAGACCTGAAGATTTTTTTGCTCCCAATGGTACTATCAGAGATAATCTTGCTCTTAATGCAATAATGCCATCTCCAGTTATTAATAGTGAGTTTGATCATATTTTTGTTAATAATTTTCAGATAATTAACTCTTATTTTAATAAAAAAGAAAGCTTAAAAGCTAATTTCAGCAAGTTAGTTACTCCATACAATGGATTATGGTCCCTTATAAGCCTATTGCTTTTACCATTTCCGCGTATAAGTCGTTTAGTAGATCCACACACGCCTATTTCATATAGAAGATCTACAATTACTAAAGTATTAAATGATTTTCCAATGATTAAAAAAATGTTTGTAAATCGAAATAGGAAGAATAATGATTACTCTTTATGGTTAGTTCGATATTTTGAACTATTAAACGGAAATTTTACTCCGAGAAAAATTTCCTTTGGGGAAAAATATTCTTTGGAAAATATAGAAGCAGTAATTACAGATATAAAAGCTAGTAAACATTGTATGATTAATATCAATGATGCTTCGATAGATAATACAGAATTTGAGAAAAATATTAAGTTATTAAATGATGTATTTTCGTCAAAATTCAAAGAAAAAAGTTCTTTTGAAAAATAGTGAATAATTTAGCAACTATAAAAAAGTTTCTGAATGACTTATTCGTATAAAAGAATAATATACGTATGAATATGAAATATTACAGTTGATAGTAGAGAAACTAGATCGTAGGGTTATACGACTAAGTGTTGATTTATTCTGAAAAAATTAATTTTACGGGGAATATTACTGGGTAGTACTTGCGTACTTCGCATTATGTTCAGTGAAAGGAACAATAATAAAATGAACATAACATATAGAAAATTTATGAATTTCTTACTGATAATAATAGGAACTATCAATATTATGATGACATCACAATTGAATTTGCAAATATCATATAATATTCGTCAAAGAATGACAGTATTTTTTTTAGTTGTGTTCATTTTACTTTATTTGGTATCTCTAATAATAGAACCGTTCCAACTAGTTGATATATGTTTTCTTTTTCTTATTTTATTTATAGTTTTTTTATCGCAAAAGAATTATGTTATTAATGCAGGAACCTTAACTTTAGTGTATTCGAGACTAAGTATTAAAGATATTATAAGTAATTACAAATATAGTATACTATACAGTACCCTAGCAGTGGTTTTTTTATCTTTAAGTGGTATTCTAAGTATTTATGATCCTCAAGGAACAGGATTATCGTTAGGTTTTAATAATGTTAACCAATTAGGATTTTATTTGGCGTTTTTAGCTATTTTGTTCACTTTTCGGATAGGTGAACAAAATAATATGATTACTTTGAAATACAACCGATATAATATAACATTTCTAGTCTTTGTTGTTATTTTTGAGTTTCTTATTATTCAAGATAATACTGCTGGTGTAATGATTCTATTCTTTTACTTAGCTAGTTTATTCAAAACTATCGCTAACTATCTAAAACCGCTTATCATAATATTACCAATAGTTTTGACTATTTTTGCTTACTGGGCGGGATTTCATTATTTCCAATATCATTTTCTTGAGACAATAGATAGTATTGTTACAAGAAGAATATTTATTTGGAATCATTATTTAACTAGCTTTCCACTAACGAAATTCGGTACGAATTGGCAAGCCGATCCTAACTTTATCAACGGATTTTTTGATGGTGCTTATATTTATTATGGGATTTTTTATGGAATCGTTATCCTATCAGTATTATTAATTGGATTAGCTTTGACTAACTATAAACTTGCAAAAAGTAACCAAGTTATATTATTAATCCTTATAATTTCTCTTGAAATTGTTGGATTTAGTGAGAATGCGTTATTCGCATATGTACAGAGCCCGGGTTTGATTTTTGCATTTTTAGGATATTTTCCAGGATATTTTAGGAGAGATAATACAATTGAAGAAAATACTTTATACAGGCGTAGGTCATGAAATTGGTGGAGTTGAACTTTTAGTAAAACAGATTGTAGCTAAAAACTTTAAAAAGTACGAAATACACATTTTAGCTGCAACAGATCAACAAGTAGCTTTTGAAAAATATTTTTTGGATAACGGTGTTCGTATACATTATCTGAAAAATATTTTTGGCTTAAAGTCAGCCATTAGAAGAAAATTTATTCTCCGAAAATTTTTTGATAGTGAACAGTTTGATATTATTCACATTAACGCTAATTCACTAAATGCAAGTTATATGGCCAAGATAGCAACCAACGTTGGGTGCAAGAAAATTATTTATCATGTACATAATGTCGAACCTTCGGGGCAAAAATTTTTAATTAAACTGTTAACAAAGTTGTTAATGGGTTTTAATAGAAAACGCTTAAGAAAATTAAAACAAGTAAAAATTATTGCGGTTAGTGACGATGTTAAAAAAAGAGTTTTTGGATTAAAGGTAGATGTAGAAGTCGTCCTTAACGGTATTACCGTAGACAACTATCTTTTCTCTGAAGAAAAACGTAGTAACATTCGGGAAGAATATTCTATAAAAGTGCAAGATAGGGTAGGCATAATTGTAGCAAGACTGACTCCATTAAAGAATTATCAAAAAACTGTGGAAATTGTGAATTATGGAATTGAACATCAGATATTTGATTACTTTTTTATCATTGGAGAAGGTAGTGAGCGACCAAATATTGAGAAACAAATTTCAACATTTTCTGATTATTCCCAAAAAAGGATACTAATGATTGGGCAAAGGGAGAATATCGTAGATTATCTTTCAGCGGCAGATTTCTTTTTGCTTACTTCTATAAATGAAGGACTTGCTAATAGTGTGATTGAAGCTCAATCTAATGGATTGCCTTGTGTTATTTCTAATGGTGTACCTAAATCTGTAGACGTAACAGGTAATGTATCCTTTGTCGCTCTTACAGAAGATAGCAAACAGTGGAACAATGTTATTCGTCAGTCTTTGTCGAGGAAAATTAATAGAAAAGCAGAAAATCTGATAGTAGCAAATTCACCACTTTCTAGTAAGGTTTTCTTAAATAGATTGGAACGTTTATATGAAGAAAAATGACGTTAAATATTCGATTATCGTTGCAGCATATAATGTATCGGACTATATTGACGAATGCTTGCAGTCTATTCTCAATAATGAGGGTAGTTACGAAGTGATTATCGTTAATGATGGCTCTAGTGATGATACTCTTGACAAAATTAATAAATACAAAAGTAATAATGTTAGAGTATTCACTACAAATCATGTAGGTTTAGCAGAAGTTAGAAACTTCGGAATAGAGCATGCCTATGGTGAATATATTATGTTTATAGATGGTGATGATAAATTTACCGCTAATTTTCTACAAACAATTAATTCGCAAATTGATAATTGTGACTTATGTGTATTTTCTTGGGAACCGATTAATGAAAATTCAATTGTTACAGGAAAAGCGATTATAGTCAATGATTTTTGGACAATGGATAGGATGGCCTGGAATAAAGTATATAAGCGGTCGTTAATAAAAGAACTACGTTTTCCTGCGGGAGTATTATATGAAGATGTCGGGTTTACTTCCATCGCATATCTTACTGCTAATAATATCAAATTTATTAATACGCCATTGTATCAGTATCGCCAACGGAGGTCTTCGATAACTCATATTAAACAGAAGGCTAGTGATCATTTAGGAATATTAGCTGGATTAGATGATGTTAATGAATGGCAAAGGGAATATGGTGATAAGGAAAGTAAGATTGAAATTCAAAATTTGAATTATAGAATAATTTTAAGCCATGTAAAGCGTATTTTAATTGATAATGAATACAAACAAAATAATGAAGAATGGGTTTTAATAAAATTAGTTCAATATTTTGAATCAGTTGAGGCTAAGCCCAAAAAAGGTACTATTAGGTTATTAGTTCGTGTTAGAAATAGGTTTGCTATTGCATTAATCGAAAAGGACAAATTAAAACTGGCAAGAAAATTATTTTTAGTAAAGAACTCTTTATAAAAGGAGCAAAGCAATGATCCCTCAAAGAATTTATTATGTTTGGTTTGGAAAAAATAAAAAGCCGGATAACATAAGAAATAATATTGCATCATGGAAAAAGGAAAATCCTGATTTCCAAATAATTGAAATTAATGAAAGTAATTTTGATGTTTGCAAATACAAATTTACTGAAAAAGCTTATGAATCCCAAGATTGGGCTTATGTAAGCGATGTCGCTAGAATTGATACACTTTTTAATAATGGTGGCTTCTATTTAGATACGGATGTAGAGCTTATTAAGTCTATAGAGCCACTTAGAAACGCTAGAAGCGTCTGGGGATTGGAGAACTCCGATGCCATTAATACTGGATTGATTTTAGGTTCAGAAAAAGGAAATAAAACCTTAAAAGAATTATTAGATATTTATAGTAAGATAACTTTTAAACACGAACTAAAAAATCATTTAGTGACAGTCCCTATAGTAACTAATTATTTTTTAAAACACGGCTTTAGGAAAATAAATAGATATCAGATATTAGAAAATGATGCTCATATTTATCCTGTTGAATATTTTGCCCCACTCCATTACTGGGGAGGTGGAAAAATTAGTAAAAAGACCATAGCCGTACATCATTATGCGGGAAGTTGGGTAGAGAATAACATACAGTGGAAAAAGTACAATAAAGAATGGGTAAAAAAAGAATTGATACTTAAAGTACCTAGCCTATTTTTTAAGG
>JAEDMO010000006.1 GCA_016302935.1 Bacilli bacterium
TGGTGGAGCCGAGGGGATTCGAACCCCTGTCCGAAAATAGAGATATTTAAGCATCTACAAGCTTAGTTAGTTATTTAATTTCACAAATATTTGTTAGTAACTAACAACCCAAATATTTATTAGTCCAAAATTTTCGTTATTTAATTAGGACAAATTAAATAATATAGCTTGCTATATAAGTCCTTGTCATTTCTCACAAGCAAAGAAGTGAAAGAACCGCTCCTGCCTATTTATTAGGCAAAAGATGGAGCGTAGTTATAATTTCTGTTTCCAGTTATTTTTTGTTTGCAATCGTATCGTGATTACTTTCGGCTTGCAACTTAAACTAACTATTCCCGTCAAAGCCAAGACGGCCCCAATACAGCTAAATTATAACTTATTTATATTTGTTTGTCAATCTTGCCTAACTAATTAATTTAGAAGTGGAATTTTAACTATTGCTGTTGTGCCCACTCCTAATTGGGATGTATATTCTAATTTTCCGTTATGGGCATTAATAATTTGTTTAGATAGGGCAACGCCTATTCCTGTACCATTTCTTTTGGTGGTATAGAATATCTCTCCTATTTTATTTAATGTTTCGCTACTCATTCCCATTCCATTATCTTTTATTTTTATTATATACATTTTATCCTCTATCGATGTATCTATATTAATAATTCCATTATCATTTATAGCTTCATAACAATTTTTAAAAATATTAATAAAAACTTGTTTTAGTTTATTATAATCGCCATCAATATATATTTCATCTAGTTCACTACAATTTATAACAATATTTTTATCACCAAATAATAATGTTACACTATCTATTATTTCTTCTATAATCATATTTATATCTACTATGTCTTTAGTTATTTTTACTTTATTTAGTTCTGATAAATCAGTTAAAATGTTTAGTGTTCTATCTATTTCACTTTTAATTATCGATATGTATTTTAACGATTCTTCTTTTTTGTTAATGTCGAACATATCTATGTATCCCTTGCAGACTGCAATGGGATTTTTTATTTCGTGGGTTATTTTAAATAAAGATTCTTTTATTTGTTTATCTTGTTGTAATTCTTTATAGCTTAGGTATATTTTACTTATATCATCCCCTATTTTAAAGATATACAAAATTAAGAAGGTTATTGTATATATTGAAATCACGGCGATAAAAATATTGAATAGGTTTATAAAACTACTTGTATGATTTTGAATGAAGTATTCAAATGAGATGAAAAATCCTTGCAAGATGGCTATTTGATTAATAAAATTTATTTTTCTTGTTTTTGTTTTATGATATTTTACAAAATATAGTATGGCATAGCTTATATATTTTATAGTGGTTACACCATATAAATTATAATGTAATACGTTTATTGAATACAAAATTATAACTGCTGATAATATTACTGCAATTGGCCATTTTTTCTTGACATATGCAATAACTATTGGAATGTTACAAAATAATAGTACGATGTTATTAGATACCACATCTCCAAATTTAAAACACAAATAAAGAGAGATGATTAGGGTAAAAGATAAATATAAGTCATTATTGTTTATTCCCTTGACGTTTGCATATACTGTATAGAAAAAGTACAATAAAATTGGGAAGGTTATTAAAACTACGTTAACAATTATAATATTTATTAAATCCATATTATCATCCTTTTCACATCACTAGTATAACTTATTAAGTTGTCGTATTTTGTCGAAATATGAAAAAAAATGACTTATTTTGGATTATTTTAAGTCATCTATATATTTTTTTAATTGTTTAGCATTGGATCCTAAAATTATTTTTAGTTGATTATCTATTTCAACTATGCCTCTAGCTCCTAGTTTCATTATGGCATCTTTTTTTACTTTTGTTAAATCTTTTAGGGTTACTTTAAAACGAGACATATTTACTTCTGTATCAATAATATTTTCTTTTCCACCTAAATATTCAACTAATTTGTTTAACTCAATTTTAAAATCTTTTTTGTTTCCTTTGACTATGGCAATGGCAATTAATAATAATACTGTGATTATTATAATGTACTGGTATAATTCCATATTATTCCTTCTTTCTATTTTTGTTTCTTTTGGCAATATATAGTCTGATGGCATAAAAGATAATTGCTATTACACTATATATGATAATTAATAATAATGCTTTGCTGCGGGTAGTTGGATTTATAGTGATTATTAATTGAAGCAATATTAGTTCTACCATTAGTATGATATTATTATATATTATATTTAATATTTTTTCAAGATTACTAAATATGGGAACTTTGTATGTTTTTTGAATAAAATAGTTGCCTATAATAATTACGATAATGTAACTAATAATTGTACTTGTTACATCTCCCATTACCAGTGGATAACCCATACGATAAAAAGAAGCAATTATAGGGGGAGTGAATATTAATTTGAAAATTAATCCTATACTAGTTATGATTAGGGATATTTTTTTGTTTTTCATAGTTGTTAGTGTTTTTAATGTTATATGGTAAAAAATAAGGAAAAACAAAAATATGCTTAGGCCTACTAATATATAAGAATAATTGTTTGTATTAAATAGTAGTGTCCACAGAGCTGGGGATAAGATAATCATGATAATGATAATTGGAAGGAGAATTACTGCTAGTCGGTAATATATGGCACTGATGTTGATATCTTTTGGTTGTTTGTTTGATAGTTGATATTTTTTCTCAATTATATATATAATGATTAGAGCGATTGTAATAATAACTAATAATCCATAACAATATGTATTGGTAATAATTTGGGTAATGGTGATCGAGGTATAGTTATATATGTTTTTTAAAATATAGTAAACATATACTATAGATATATATAAATAACTGTTTTTAATAATTGTTATAATTGATATATAACTTTCTGACATAATAATTTTTGTTAGTTTAGGTTTATTATGATTTTTGTTTTGTGCTAATAAATTTTTTATCGTTAGATATTTGTATTTTTTCAAATATAAATATATTATAGTTAGTGTTAGAATTCCACTTAATATAAAACTGCTTATTAAAATTATATTATTTGTATCTGTATTTAGTTTAAATACTAAGGATATAAATATACTGGTTATTATTAAGATGATGGTATTTATGATATAGTATAATTGTAAAACATTTATTTTATTAATTTTTTTTATTTCTAGATATTCATTAGTCACTTTTATTATTGGATAGAAAGGTATTATTAAGCCACTTAAAAGAAATATTATACTTAAACTTTGAATGTCTAGTATTTTAGAAGTTATTAGTGATAGTGGATATAATAGAATAATATATATACCACTTAATATTAAAATAATCTTAATTATTTGTAAGAAAATAGATAATAAATTTGAATCATTATAATTATTTTGAATATTTATATTTTGGGAAATACTTAAGTGGTGAAAGCTACTAATAAATATTATAGTTATACTTAATGTTAGGATTGTTTTAAAAATATTTAAGTCTTGAATAATAACCGAGAATGGAATGATGGCTAGTAAACATATAATATTTATGATTAAAGACTTTTTACTCATATTTCACCTACTCTAAAAACATTACTATTAATGAAATAATTAGACTGATGGCAATACCAATACCGCAATATTTTTTTTCTTTTATTACCGTTGGTAATAATTCATAGGTGATTATGTATATTAGCATACCAATGGTAATAGTTAATATGCACGCACTTGTTAAGCCTTCTACCATTATGGAATCAAATATGGAAGCTATTGCTCCTCCGATAAAGGTAGATAGGGATAGTCCAAGCATAATTAGGGATGTTTTTTTGACGTTATTTGTAGCTTTATAAAATGATGAAGTAATAAACATTCCTAGGGGAATATTATGTAATCCTACTCCAATGCATAGTAAGATGCCGAAATTTAAATTGGTGTTTAGGCTTGAGTAAACAGCTATTCCTTCTAGTATATTGTGAATTAATATAGCTATTGAGGTTACTATTCCTATGTGGAGGAAATGTTTTTTATTATGATCGGAACTATCGTGGTCAGGAATAAAAATATCTAATACTTTCAAGATTATAATTCCTAGTGATATTAATAATAGGATATATATTATTGTTTTAGTGATGCTATATTGACTGCTAAATATTTCTATCACTTCTGGAATTAATTCAAATATTACTAAGAATAAAAGTATTCCAAATCCTAAACCTGTGGAGAAATTTATTATTTTTTTACTAGATTTTGTTAATAAAAATAGAGTTGTTCCAATAATCATAAACAGACCAACTAGAGTCGTTAATGCTAGATACATATATAAATCACGCTTCCTTAATTACAGATATATAGTATATTTTATCAAAAAAATATATTTATAGCAATATTTTGTTCATTATTATTCTTTTATTGATTATAATATTTAACTAAAAAAACCAATAATTAATTGGTTATTTTGTTGTGTTCTAGTCTCAATTTATCAGCAACTGTAACGATGAATTCTGAATTGGTTGGTTTGGCTTTATCTATATCAACGCTATGTCCAAATATTTCTTCCATGTAATCCCAGTTTCCTCTGTTCCAACTAACTTCTATAGCATGACGAATTGCTCTTTCTACTCTTGATACAGTTGTATCAAACTTTGATGCAATGTCAGGGTATAATTCTTTGGTTATTCCACCGATGATTTCTGGATTGTTGTATATCATAGATATTCCTTCTCTTATATATTGATATCCTTTGATATGCGATGGCATTCCTAGTTCGTGAAGCATATTTGTTATAGATTTTTGAAGATTACTTTGGTATAGATTAATGCTTTTGCTATTAGTAATATCAAATGTTTCTAATATTCTTTTTTCTAATTCTAATAGGTCAAAGGGTTTTAGGATGTAATAGTTCACTCCATATTCACTGACTTTTCTAATTACGTCTGGGGCATTATAAGATGTTTGAACAATTATTTTTTTGCTAATGTTTCTTTTATAAAGTTCATCTAAGACATATAATCCATCTTTTTTTGGCATTATTATATCTAATAGAATTACATCATATTCATTTTCTTTATTTAGAATCATATTTAGTCCATCTTCACCATTGTAGGCTTCTAAAGATAATTCTATTTTTTGATTTTCCTTGAAATATTCTTTTACCATTTCTACTAAACTTATATTGTCATCAATCATTAAAACTTTTATTTTACTCATTTTTTCTATCTCCTTTTTATCTTAATATTATTATATTTTTTTTTGGTTTTTTGTTCAAGAGTGAATTATGACAAGTTTTGTCGAATGTTTATTTAAAAATAAAGAGAAGTTATTAGCAATACTTCTCTAATTTTATTTATTTATAATATTTTTTAAGACATCTATTTTTAATGAAGCCCCTCCAATTAGCACTCCATCAATATAATTTATTTTTAATATTTGCTCAATGTTAGTATCATCAACACTACCACCATATAGGATTTTGAATTCAATGTTGTAATTAGTAGTTAAGATATTATGGATGTGCTCAATCATTTGGGTTAATTCTTCTTTTTCTGGTATTGTTCCTGTACCAATTGACCATATAGGTTCATAAGCAATAATTACTTCTTTAGGTGTAGTTTGTTCTAAAGAGGAGGTTATTTGTTTTTCTATTTTGGTTAGATGGTTATTATTATTTCTTTCTTCTTTAGATTCACCAATACATATAATAGGAATTATTCCATTTTGAATACACGATTTTACTTTTTCGTTTATTATTTCATCTGATTCTTTAAAAATATTTCTTCTTTCACTATGACCAATTATAGCATATTTAATATTTAAGCTTTTTAATTGTTTGAATGAGACTTCTCCCGTATAGGCTCCTTTTTCTTGATAATAAGCATTTTGGGCGCATAAATGATATTTTGTGTTTTTTCGGCAATAATCTAGATATAGGGTACTTGGTGATAATATTATTTGATTTTTGGTTGATAGTTCATTTAATTTTTTAAGGTATATTTCTAATTCTTCATATTGAAGATTCATTTTGTGATTTAATACATATAGTTTATTCATTTTTGTCACCTTTAAAAATTGTTTTTATTTTTTCAATCATAGGAATTTTTAAGCCTTTGTAATTTTTTATGGCAATGTTATATACTTCTAATACTTGTGATGCGAAGTATTTTGATGAATGGGTTATAGCTGAATTTTTGGCTTGTTTTGATAATTGTGCGTATAATTTTTTATTTTTGTATAGTTCAATGACTGCTTTTTGATATCCTTCTTTATCTTCAAATATTTTACCATTTAGATTATCTATTACTGTTTCTTTGAAGCTTTCATCATTAATACATATTACTGGTAAGGAAGCTGCCATGGCTTCAATTACTGTTAGTCCTTGTGTCTCGCTGGTTGAGGCAGTGGCAAAAACATCGGAAATTAGATAGTATTCTGGAATGTTTTCCCACGGAACTTTGCCAGTAAATATTACTTGTTTTTCTAGTTTATTATCGCGAACGTATTTTTTGTTGTCGTTAAGATCTGGTCCATCACCTACTATTAAAAGTTTTATTTTTTTACCACATTCTTTTATTAGAAGTGGCATACTTTCTAGTAAGATGTCAATACTTTTTTCTTGAGCTATCCTACCAACAAATAGAATAACAAAGTCATCTTTATTTATGCCTAGTTCTTTTCTTTTTTTCACTATATTTAGTTGCTTATTATTTTCTTTATAAAATCTTTCTACTTCTATTCCAGTTGGTACTATATAGACGTTTCTATCGACCATATATTTTTGTTTGAATAATTCATATGCTTTTTTGGTAGGAACAATTAATTCAGATATTGTTTTGTCACAATAAAATAGTGTTAGATATTCAACTATTTTTTTGCTTGCTCCATTAAAGTATCCTTTTGTAATGTAGTGAACATAGTCTTCATACATTGTATGATAGGTGTGTACTAAAGGAATTCTAAATTGTTTGGAGATGATTCTGGCAAATGTTCCCACACTAAATTCGGTTTGGGAGTGAATTATATCTAGTTTCCACTTTCTAATTTTATTTAGTGCGACTAGTGGATAAATACCGGTTAGGCGATAATCATATATTCCGGTTGGTACTCCTGGTATTCTAACTATTTTTTCATCTTCTTCATATTTGTATTTTAAGTTTTCGTTATTTACTGTTACGATATATACATCGTGGCCTTTTTGTTCTAAAGCTTTTTTTAGCATAACGACACTGGTTGATACCCCATTAATAAATGGTGGGTAAGTATCTGTAAATATTCCTATTCTCATTTTTTATCACGACCTTTGTAAAACGCTACAACTATTCCCCCTAGGATCATTCCAATATAGTAGGTAATTCCTCTCCAGATAATCATTGTTGCCATTAGATTGCTACCAGTTATAAAATATCCATAGAAGTTTATAAATCCATATTCCAAACCTCCTGTGCCACCTGGAGTTGGAACAAATGCTCCCATTATCATTACATATGAAGAGGCTACTAAGGCTTCTACAATGTTAATGCTTGTGAAATCTCCCATACCGTATATAACTATTAGGGGTACTAGATATAGGCATGTTAGTGATAATAGGTTAAAGATAATGGTTTTAATTATGGCTTTTTTATCTTTAATTAATATTTTTCCACTTTCATAAAATTTGGTAATATAATTATTTAATGACTCTTTTTTATCTTCTATATTTTTAATGATGTGCATTTTTGCTAGAATAACTAGTCCTTTGTTTAATATAAATCTACTGAATTTTTGACCAAATGTTATTAAAAATAGGAATAGGCATACTAGTGAGTTAACCACAAAACCAATTATAACTAAATTTTTAAGAATGTCATTATTTGGAAATATTCCTAGGGTTTTATTGCATATAATTGCAAATGTTCCCATCATTATTAATGCAATTTGATATAGTATTGAATTTTGAAGAATAATATTACTTGATTGGGTTAAGTTTACTCCTTCTTTTTTAAAATAATATAGTTGCATTGGTTGTCCACCGGTTGCAAATGGAGTAATACCATTGAAAAACATCGTTGCCAAACTTAGTTTAAAAGCATTCATAGGGGGAAGCTTATTTTCTTTGGTATTTGTTTTTGTCAGTGTGTGAAGAGCTTGACCTGAGAAAAAGCGATAGGCTAGTACTAGTATAATTCCTAATATTAGAAAAATAGGATTTAATTTAGATATTTCTTTCATTATTTCATTAAAGTTATCTTTAAGAGAAAAATAGAGTACTATAGCAACAATTATTAGGAGAATAGCTATATTTAATACAACTTTCTTTTTATTATCTTTATTCTTATTCATTATTGATGACACTTATGCCTGGTAGTGTTTTGCCTTCTAGATATTCTAGTGTTGCTCCTCCTCCTGTTGAAATATGATAAAATTTATCTTTAAAACCTAATGCTACTGCGGATGCTGCAGTATCACCACCACCAATAATTGTTTTTATGTTATTGTCTATTAAAAATTGGTATATAGATTTTGTGCCTTGGTCGAATGGTTTTTTTTCAAACATTCCTAGTGGTCCATTGATAATTACTCTCTTAGCGTTTGATAGTGTTTCTTTAAATAATTCTTGGCTTTTTATACCGATATCGAAACCTATTTGTCCATTTAAGTTTTCTAATGATATATTTTGACCATTTTCTGTTGTAACATCTATAGGTAAAACTATTTTATCTTTATATTTGTTAAGCATAGAGTGACAAAAATCAATACTATTTTCATCTATTATGTTGTTTTCTACATTATAGCCTTTAACTTTTAGGAAGGTATATGACATAGCCCCTCCAATGATTAATTTATCACATTTAGTAATTAAGTTTTCAATTATTTTTATTTTATCTTCGACTTTTTTCCCTCCCATTATGACAATATATGGATGGGTATCTTCTTCTAAAAAGGTGTTTATTTTGGTTAATTCTTTTTCAACAAGGAAGCCTATTCCATTTGGTAGGAGGTTAGCAATTCCTACATTAGATGCGTGTGCTCTATGAGCTGAGCCATAGGCATCATTGATAAATATATCTCCTAAAGAAGCCCAGTATTTTGAAAGTTCTAGATTACAACTGCTTTCTTTTTTGTTGTCAATATCTTCAAAACGGGTATTTTCTATAAGTAGTATTTCTCCATTATTCATATTATCTACCATGTTTTTTAAGTTTGCTCCGCTTGTTTCTTTGGAAAATTTTACCTCTTTATTAAGTAGTTTACTTAGCTTTTTACTGACTGGTTCTAGCGAAGAGGTTAATTTGTCTTTTTCTTCCTTTACTCTACCCAAATGAGACATTAGAATTACTTTAGCGTTATGTTGATAAGCATATTCTATTGTTGCAAGACTTTCTTTAATCTTAGTATCGTCAGTTATTTGCCCGTTTTCCATAGGAACGTTTAAATCTAGGCGGATAATTACTCTTTTATTATTTAAATCATAGTCTTTAATTGTTTTTAGTTTCAATTAAATCCCTCTTTTCTATTTTTATATTTATATTGTACCATAAAAATATTTAATGTGAATAAAATATGACACTTTTGTAATAATTTGTAAACTTTAACTGTAGTATTTTTGATAATTATTATGGGTTATATATTTGAAATATTATGGTGATTGATGATATTTAATAAAAAATATGATATAATTTTGTTAGAAGGAGGTATTTTATGATTTATATTATTCTTAGCATTATTCTTGTGGTTGTTATTTGTTCTTTGAAACAAATTAATGAGTATCAAAGGGGGATTTTATTTACTTTTGGGAAGTTTAGTAAAATTTTAAATCCTGGTTGGCATATTGTTTTGCCAATAGTTAATTTTTATAAAAAAATTGATATTCGTACTAAGGCTGTGGATGTACCTGAACAAGATGCAATTACTAGGGATAATGTTTCTGTAAGAATTAATGCGGTAATATATTATAAAATTTTTGATGCATCTAAGGCTATTTTGGCTGTAGAAAATTTATATTATGCCGTTAGTCAGCTTACCCAAACAACGATGAGAAATGCTGTAGGTTCTGTTTCTTTGGATGAGTTACTTACTGAAAGAGAAAAGATTTCTTCAACTATTCAAGAAATTATTGATAAAGCTACAGATGATTGGGGTGTATCAGTATCTAATGTTGAGTTAAAAGATATTGCACTTCCTGAAGAGATGAAAAGGGTTATTGCAAAGGCTGCAGAAGCTGAAAGAGAAAAAACTGCTGTTATTACTAAATCAACTGGTGAAGTTGAAGCTGCTAAGAATTTAGCTGAGGCTGCTACTATTATGGCTTCTACACCTGGGGCTTTGCATCTTAGAACTTTGTCTACTTTGAATGATGTATCTTCTGATCAATCTAATACGATTATTTTTGCAATCCCTTTAGAAGTTTTAAGAGCTTTTGAAGGTAGCGAAGGTAAGTCAAACATTGTTGATAATATTAAAAAAATAGCTAAAAAATAGGAAGTATCGATAGGTACTTCCTTTTATTTATATTTTTAAATGTTTTCTAACAGCACGATAACTACCAAACATACCAACCAATATTCCTATTACTAATAAGAGTAATGATGTTGTGTATATGAATGGACTTGGTGGGATTAGTTTGGCTAATGGTGAGGCGAACATTTTTCCATCAAAGAAATTATATAGTGCAACATATCCATAGATGGTTAGGCATATTGGTATAATTGAGCCAATTATACCTAAAAACAATCCTTCTATTACAAATGGCATTTTTATAGCAGTATTAGATGCTCCTACTAAACGCATTATTTCTATTTCTGTTTTTCTTGAATATATTGTTAATTTAATGGTATTAGCTATTAGGAATGATGTTACTAATACTAATGCTACTACCGCCCATAGGCATGCTTTTTCTACTACTTTAAATACTACTATTAGTTGACGAACAATTTCTTCGCCATAATTGACGTTGTTTACGCCATCTATTTTTTTTATTTCTTTTACTGTATCTTCAATCATTTCAATATTGTTTACTTTAAGCATAAAGCTATCTAGTAATGGATTTTCTCCGTTTTTCCAACTGTTTACTATAGATTCAAAAGCAGGATTTTCTTTACCAAAT
Source organism: Bacilli bacterium (assembly GCA_016302935.1). GTDB lineage: Bacteria > Bacillota_I > Bacilli_A > RF39 > UBA660 > JAEDMO01. The sequence goes on from JAEDMO010000006.1 coordinate 11,040, forward strand.
TCACTAGCAGTTTGTTCTTTGGTTTTAAATGTTAATTCTGCTACATTGTTAGTTTTATATATGGATTTTTCTATGTTTTCTATTTCATTTTTGCTTACATCATTATCTAAGAATATTACTACGGTTACATCTTTTCTGATTGATTCGGTAAAGTTTTCAACATTCAAAGATAATACTACTGATAAGGCAACCACTATTAGAGTTATAGTTATACATGATATTGAAGCTATTGAAAGGCTAAAATTACGAATGACGCTTTTGAAAGCATCTCTTATATTACGATTTATTCTTCTAAAAATTTTCATCGTAGTATGTTCCTTTTTCATAATCTTTTATTAATTTGCCTTCTTCAATATATATAACTCTTTTCTTCATTTTATTTACTATTTCCTTATCGTGGGTGGCCATTATAATAGTCGTGCCTAATTTATTAATTTCTTCTAATACTTTCATAATTTCCATACTAGTGTGGGGATCTAAGTTCCCAGTTGGTTCATCACATATTAATATCTTGGGTTCGTTTACTATAGCTCTTGCTATAGCTACTCTTTGTTGCTCTCCTCCGGATAATTGGTCTGGATATTGTCTTAATTTTCCTTTTAATCCTACTAAGTTTAAAACTTTCATAACTTGATTATGAATTATTTTTTTATCCAGTGCGAATACTTCTAGGGCATAGGCAACATTTTCATATACTGTTAGTTTAGGTAATAATTTAAAGTCTTGGAATACTACTCCTAATTTTCTTCTTAATTTGTATACTTTTCTATTTTTTAGTTTTGCTACGTTTATGCCTCCTATGAATATTTCTCCTTTGTCAGGTTTTTCTTCTCTATATAACATTTTGATAAATGTACTTTTTCCAGATCCTGAAGCACCAATTACAAAGACAAATTCCCCTTTAGAGATAGTTACACTAAAATCATATAAGGCAACAACGCCATTTTTATAAGTTTTTTGTACATCTGTTACTCTTATCAGGTCCATAACTTCACCGCCTGTCTTTATTAATTATATCATAATTAATATTCAAATGATACAAGAAAAAAAGAAATGTCTTAAATTGACATTTTTATTTTGATGTTTATTATTACTTTCGGTAATTTTAAATGTACTGATAATAATATGGTTGTGTTTTGGTGATAGATTGTGTTAAAATATTGGTATAATTTAATATATAGGAGATAGCAAATGAATGATTTAAGGATTAAGAATAGTTTGATTAAGATTAGAAAAATGCATAATTTAACACAGGCACAATTTGCAGAAAAAATTGGTGTTAGCGATAAAACGGTTTCTAAATGGGAATGTGGTAATTCTATTCCTGATATTATTATGCTTAATCAAATTAGCAAAATATTTAATGTTCCCATAAATGATATAATAGTTGGGAATATAAATAATTCATATCCAAAAAAAATATTTAGTAAGAAAAAAATATTTATTATTTCTATATTGGTATTAATTTTAATTTGTTTGATTTTTCTCCTTGTTAAAAGTGGCGATGGTAAAAACAACATTAAGCCCAAAGATGATCCTTATAAAGATGAGTATAGTTGCACATATAAAACTACTTATCACATAGAAAATATTTATGAAAGTAACGATGAAAACTATCTTTATTATACTGTTACTCAATTTCAAACTGAAGGCGTTTTTGTAATAAGACTACCTAAATCTATTGCACAAAATATTGAAATTAATAATGATTATATTTTTACTTTGAGAACCAATAAAGAATATATATATAAACTTACTAATATTTTATTTGAAAATTCTACTGTTATAAATATTGAAAAAACTGATTTAACAGGTTTAGAACAGGTAAACAGATTTTATTGTGATTAAATTCTACTAATTTGAGAGTTGATTCTATCAATTGGTAGTTTTCTTTTTTGCTTTTTTTGATAAAATTATTATTGTAAGTGCTTACTATAACTTTTATTATTAGGAGGAAATATGGAAAAAATAAGTTTATTTCTAGTTGGCATTTTTGCTTTTTTAGGCTTTTCTAAACTTGTATTTGCCGATTGTACTGATTATTACACCGAAGAAGAATATAATTATATTGTAACCAATACTGATCCTATTGATTTAGACTTAACTTGTTCCAATGAAACACTATTTACAAATGAATACTTGACTGGGGTTCATAAGCATTTAAATTCAATTAACAGTCAAAATATAAAAATTTTATCATCTAAATATTTAGTATATAAATTAGATGTTCCTAATTTTAGACAGCAAAACAATTATTATTGTGGTCCTGCTAATGTTAAACAAGTGCTACACTATTTAAATGGTACCTCATTAACACAAAATCAATATGCTTCGCAACTTGGCACTACTACAAGTACATATGTATATAAAATCAGAGACGTGCTTAATAATAACTCAACGCAAACATATAGTTATACTTTGGGGAATAATTATAATGTTTCTAGTTTCACAAATTTAGTTAAAACTAGAACTTCTCAAGGAAAGCCTATCATATTACACGCAAGAACTAATTCATTATATATGTATAATTATAATGATTTGAGACATTATCTTACTGTTAATGGTCATACATTATCTGCCGCTTGGGATGATTATAATGGTATATTTAACATATACTATGTTGATACTTATTATGAAGATTTTGGTAGAGGCTCAGTATTAGGGGAACACTCGGATAGTACTGATAATGTATTTGGAACTGTTAATATATCTGGAAGGTACATAATACATTAATGATGAAGCAAAAAAAGAGCATTATATTTATTATAACTATTATTATCTTAATTATTGTTGTTGGTCTATTATATTTATATAATCAAAATAAAAGCGAAAAAAAAGTTGATACTAACACTCATGGTGAGGAAGTTATTGATGTTGATTATACAATTACTTTTGAAAAATATCCTTTAACTGACTTACTTGGTAGTATTGTTAATGATAGTGATAGTATTACTATTAATCATTATATAGATGGTGTACTACAAGTTGAAATACATGATACTATAGCAGAAAGTGACCTACTTCAAACAAAGGCTTTATTTACATATGATACTAAAAATCACGATTTTAAAATTTATAACTATCCTCATAATAAAAGAATATTTCATCATTATATTGCAGATGATTATATATATGCAGTTATAATTGATTATAACACCGAGGGCATAAATAATACTGGTATTAAATGGGACCTTGTTAGATATGATAAAAATTTTAATAATTCTATTATTATTAAAACTGGTTATTTAGATAATCCATTTAGTGCTCCCGTTTTATTATATAGTAGTAATATGGACAAAATATTGCTAGTGGCTTATGATCAAAATAATGTTGTTAAAAACGGTAAAATTGTTACGGAAGAAAGGCTTTTTAATATTTACGAGGTTATTGATGATAAATTAATAAGTTTGGTCAGTGGATATGGTAACAACGTTAATAAAACGGGTGTAATGCTTTGTAATTTGTTTGACCTTCAAGTATATGAAGATGAGATTCTTTATTGTACTACTGACTTTTCTAGTATTCAAGAAATTAAGTCTTATAACTTAAAAACCAGCAAGGAAAGGGTAGTATATACTAATTATTTTAATGATAATCAAAAAGGTTATTATGTTAGTTCTTTTCAAACCAATGATAAGGGATTATACATTGGATTTGTAAAACAAGGTGAATATACAAAAGGTAAAACAGCATATATCAACTATAAAAACAATAAATATCAAGAAGTAGAAAGTAAGGCGTTATACGGTAGAACTCCTTTTGTTTTAGACAATATGTTATTTCATTATTCATCTTGGCAAATGTATATACCTAGTCAGAATAAATTTGTATTACCCAAAATTGAGTGGATAGGAAAACAGGAAAAATTAAGCAGTTACTTTTTAGTTTTAAATAATGATACTATATTGGCATTAGATTATCGCTATGGGTTTTATTTAGGAAAAATAACTGCGGATATCAAATAAATACTTATGTTAAAAACAATAAAAAGATGTTTGCTGAACATCTTTTTATGTCACATAAAAAAAGAATATTATAAAAGTATTCAATTTTTATTTATGCTCCACCTACTACCTCATAAGAATCAATTATCAGGAAGAAGGCATCTTTGTCTATAGTTTGTACTACTTCTTTTAACATAAAATATTCATTTGTTGGTATTACACACATTAACATTTTATTTTTTTTGTTGCTATAACCTCCTTGGGCTGCAATGCTTGTAACACTGTGAGATAGGTTATTAATAATATATTCTTTAATTTCTTTATCTTTTTTGGTAACTATGTAAAATACTTTTTTATCAGATATTCCCAAAATAATACGATCGGTGACTACGCTTGAGATATATAGTGAGATAACAGCACATAATGATTTTGGTATTCCAAAGACGAAGCTAGCTCCAACGATGATAATAGTATTTATAATTAGACTGGCAGTTCCCATGGATATTTTTAGGTATTTACACATTATTTGATTTAATATTTGGGTTCCACCTGCTGAAAAGCCATTTTTTAAAATAATTCCAGAGGCAAAGCCCCCAATAACACCTCCAAATACTGATATTAGAAAAATACTTTCTGTTTGAATATTAATTAGTTCTGATATATGAGATGTGGCTTTTACGAAGATGGGAAATACTAATACTCCTATAATTGTTCCCATAGTAGTTTTTACTCCTAGAAAGATGAAACTGATTATAATTAATATGATTGAAGCTATAAAGATGAATAAGGAAGGATCTATTCCAAATAATTCTCTTGCTATTAATGATAAGCCACTTGTTCCACCGGTGACAATATTATAAGGTTGGAAAAAAAGGTTAAAACTTACAGATGATAGGAACATTCCAAAAAGCATAAAGCAAAATCTTTGAGGGTAGTCTTTTTGATTAACACTTTTAATTAATTCGCTTATACTGTTATTAGTATCAAATAGTTTCATTTTGGATCCTCCTACCAACTTCGTAGGCATCAGTGGCTAGGAAAAAGATGTTTTTATCAATGGCTTTTAAGCCTTCTTTAACTAGGTAATAGCTTCTTGTAGGAATTACGCAGAGAATTAATGTTTTTTTGTCATTACTATATCCCCCTTCTACATTAATTAATGTTACTCCACCATTAATTAGTGAAAGAAGATATTTTTTTATTTCTGTTTCTTTATCTGTTATGATATAAAAGGCTTTACTTTGGGATACGCCTAACATAACTTTATCGGTTAGAATACTTATTATATATAAGACGATAATTCCATACATAACAATTTCCCATGTGAATACTATTTTTCCGCTTAAAACAATAAGACCATCGGTAATTAGCATAGCGTTACCAATGCTTGTTTTTGAATATTTGGATATTATTTGATTGATAATATCGGTTCCACCAGTGGTAAAGCCAGTTTTATAGACTAATCCGTAACCAAATCCTGCTATTACTGCTCCAAAGATAGCAATTACAATCATCTCGGTTCCATCAATGTTGATATTATCGGTAATTAAGCCGGTTAAATATACGCATATAGGAAACATTATTGAACCTACTATAGAGTTTTTGGTTTTATTTTTGCCAAGGGTGAAGTAGCTTATTATTAAGAGTATTATATTAGCAATTAGGATGAATAATGAAGGATTTACACCAAATTCATTTAATACTATAGATAGTCCACTTACTCCAAAACAGACAATTCCATACTTTAAAAAGAACATATTAAAAGCGAAAGCTACTATTAGGCAGGCACAAAATAGAAGCAAGTATCTTTTAAATAATTCTTTTTTATTTACTTGTTTAACTATTTGTTCGATATTGGTTTTCTTTTTAAAAGGCCACATATTATACTTCCTTTCTTAAGTATGCGTTGATGAATGGTTCAATATTTCCATCTAATACTTTGGATACGTCACTTGTTTCGTATTCTGTATCATTATCTTTTACAAGAGTGTAGGGACACATAACATAGCTTCTTTTGGCATAGCCAAAGTTGATATTTAAATCTGTTTTCATACTGTTTATTTGTTTATTAGACTCCTCTTCTTTTAGAGCATACAGTTTGCTTTTTAAAATCATTAAGGCTTTTTCTTTATTTTGAATTTGACTTCGTTCATTTTGACAGGTGACTACTATTTTGGTTGGAATGTGAGTAATTCTAACTGCTGAATCAGTTGTGTTTACGTGCTGTCCACCGGCTCCACTACTTCTATATACATCTATTTTCAAATCATTATCGTTTATTTCTATATTTAATTCTTGTTTTATCTGTGGAATAATAGTAACTCCAGCAAAGGAAGTATGTCTTCTTGCTCCAGCATCGAAAGGACTAATTCTAACTAATCTGTGTATTCCATTTTCACCTTTTAAATATCCATAGGCGTTTAATCCTTTTACTAGAATAGTAATACTTTTATATCCTGCTTGTTCATTTTCTTCATAATCAGTTATTTCATAACTAAAATTATTTTTAGTAATATATTTTATATACATTCTACTAAGCATCGCTACCCAATCACAACTTTCGGTACCTCCTGCTCCAGGATGAATTTCTATTATGCAGTTGTTACTGTCATATTTTCCGTTTAAATAAGTTTCTAATCTTAATGTATTTACTTCATTTATTAATTTGTCATAATTATCTTTTATTATACTATATAGTTCTTCATCAGGTTGATCAAGTAATAAATTTATCGTCTCAATGTTAGTTTCTATTTGGCTTTTTAATCTGTTTATATTATCAGTTATATTTTTTAAGGCATTAAATTTTTTGATAATCTCGTTAGATGTATTTTTATCGTTCCAAAAGTCAGGTGATTCTATTTGTTTTTTTAGTTTTGATATTTCTTTGTTTTTATTTTCTAAGTCAAAGAGACCTCCCAATTTCAGTAGTTTCCTCATTTAACTGTTGATATTTGGTTAATAACTCTTTTATATCCATATTTTCATCTCCTATTTTTCTGTTTATATTGTATCATATAAGTAAAAAAAAGAAAAACCAATTTATGATTTTTCTATAAAATTTTTTCGTATTTTTAGTATTAATTGAATCTTAAATTATTTATTTTTCATATGAGGGAATAATATTACTTCTCTTATGTTTTCACTACCTGTTATTAACATTACGAGTCTATCAATTCCCATACCCATACCACCTGCAGGAGGCATTCCATATTCTAAGGCTTCAACGTAGTCAATATCCATTTCATTTGCTTCGTCGTTACCTAGTGCTTTTTCTTTTAATTGATTTTCAAATCTTTCGTATTGATCAATTGGATCGTTTAATTCTGTAAAGGCATTTGCGTATTCGCTACCACAGATAAACAATTCAAATCTTTGAGTAAATCTTTCATCTTGTTCGTCTTTTCTAGCAAGTGGGCTTATTTCAACAGGATGACCGTAGATGAAGGTTGGCTCAACTATTGTATCTTCTACGTATTTTTCAAAGAAAGCATTTACTATATGTCCATATGCAAAATGGTCTTCTACAAAGATATCATGTTCTTCGGCAAGTTTTTTTGCTTCTTCAAATGTCATATTTTTGAAAAAGTCTATGCCTGTTTGTTGTTTTATTGCATCCACCATATGTAATCTTTTGAATTTTGGTTTTAGAGATATGTCGTGTCCTTTCCATTTTAAATCATAGGTGCCTAGTACTTCTTTAGCAACATTGCCAATAATACCTTCAGTTAAATCCATCATTCCTTCTAAATCAGAATATGCTTTATATACTTCTATGGTAGTGAATTCTGGATTGTGATTACGATCCATACCTTCATTTCTAAATAGTCTACCAATTTCGTATACAGCATCCATTCCACCTACTAAAAGTCTTTTAAGTGGTAATTCTGTAGCAATTCTTAGATAAAATGGCATATCTAAGGTATTATGATGGGTTGTAAATGGTCTAGCATTAGCTCCACCTAAAGTAGCTTGTAAAACTGGGGTTTCTACTTCAGTGTAACCTAGATTATCCAAGTAATGTTGTATTGATCTAATTATCTTAGGTCTTGTAAATGCTACTTTTCTAGCTTCTTCGTTAACGATTAAGTCAACATATCTTCTTCTAAATCTTTCTTCAACATCAGTAAGGCCATGAAATTTATCTGGTAGTGGTCTTAGGGCTTTTACTAAGTGGGTATAATGAGTTGCTTTTACTGATAATTCTCCCATATTTGTTCTAAAGACTAATCCTTCTATACCAACGATGTCACCTAAATCTGCTTTATCAAATAATTCGTACTCTTCTTCACCAACAACGTCTTGTCTTACATATATTTGTATTTGACCATATTTATCTTGGATATGCATAAATCCAGCTTTTCCTTTGCCTCTTTTGGTCATAATACGGCCTGCTATTTTAACCGGTATTTCTTGTTCATGTAACTCTTCTTTAGTATATTTGTCATATTTTTCTTTAATTTCTTGTGAATTTGATGTTACATCATATCTTTTTCCAAAAGGGTTAATACCTTTTTGTCTTAACTCCTCCATTTTATTTCTTCTAACTATTTCTTGTTCTGTTAATTCCATTTTATCAATTCCCTTCTTTAACTACTTCTGTATGTGTCATTAAATCTTGTAATCCTAGTTTATCTTTTCGATATAAAATCATAAAGCTACTTACTAAGACAAATAGAGTTTCAGCTGTACTAATCACTGTTCTTATTATGTAATAGGACCCTGAATTAACCGTTAATACTGCGATTAGTGTTACTATTGTAGTAATAATACTGTTTATTATAAGCGTTCTTATAATAATATCTTGTATTTTTAAAATTCCATCGTCTTGCTTCCGTATTCTAATTTTCATTAATTTTTTGCCAATTGTTTGGCCACCATTTAAAAATTGAAAGATAATGAAATAAGCGATACTCATTACTAAACCTATGATAGTGCTTGGATAACTAGATTTAGCTATTTCATAATCTAGTTTCTTAGCTTGAGATTGGTATTCTTCGATGGTTATTTCTTGTTTACTGTATTTACTTATTAAATTTTCTTGTTCTTCTAGTAATTTATTGTAGTTACTACTATTGATACTGGTAGATGATATGATACTTAAAATAATGCTTAATAACATAACATCTATTATGTATGCTAAAAATCTTTGTAGAAAAGTTGCTTTCATTGGCTCACCTCTTATTACTTATTTTATACTATTTTTTAAATAATTTAAATAGTTATTTAAAATTTTTTTTATTTCTTCGATAGTTTTAGCTTGATTTATAGCGTTTTTTATTGGTCCAGAATCTTTAAGTCCCTTTAAATACCATGCCATATGACTTCGAATTTCTAGAATAGCTACTTTTTCGTTTTTTAAATCAGTAAGATATGATAGGTGTTTTAGTGCCATATTAATTTTTTCTTCATAGGTTGGATCTGGTAAGATAATATTTTCTTCAAAGTAGGTAACTAATTTTTTTATTAACCATGGATTACCTAATGTGGCTCTTCCAATCATAATGGCATCACACTTGGTATATTCTAGCATTTTTTTAGCACTTTCTATGTCTTTGATATCGCCGTTAGCAATTACTGGAATATTGACACTTTCTTTTACTTCTTTGATGATATCTAAATCAACGTTACCACTGTAGCCTTGTTTTCTCGTCCTTCCGTGAATTGTTATGGCACTTGCGCCTGCTTCTTCGCAAATTTTGGCAACTAATTTAGCATTTATGTTTTTTTCATCCCAGCCACTTCTTATTTTTACGGTTACAGGGCATGGTACTGCTTGAACAACACTTTTAACTATTTTTTTTATTTTATCGGGATTTTTTAATAGAGCAGACCCTGCTTGTGATTTTATGGCAATCTTAGGTACGGGGCATCCCATATTAATATCTATAATATCCGGTTTCATTTGTTCATATACTATTTTTGCTGATTCAGTAAATGATTCTATGTCACTGCCAAATATTTGCTGAGCGATTGGTCTTTCTTCTTCGGTTAGATAAAGCATTTGTTTAGTTTTTTCATTATCATATATAATTGCTTTATCGCTAACCATTTCAGCATATATTAAGCCCGCTCCCATTTCTTTAACAATTCTTCTAAAGGCACTGTTAGAAATACCTGCCATAGGAGCTATAACTATATTATTTTTTAGTTCTATATTACCAATTTTAAACATTTTATCACCACGGATATATTTTATCACAAAATGTTGTTTTTTAATATAGTTATTATCATAAAGTATTAGTAGCTATTTTTTTAGATATAATTTTTCACCTTGATATAATTTAATAGCATATATATCATTTTGGGTAGCAGTATATATTAACTTTCCTTCTTCTTTTAATGATTCGTTTTCTTTAGTTAACTGCTCTACTTTTTGTTTTAATATTTCTATTTGTTTTTCTAAGTCTATGTTTAAACTATTTTCTTTTAAATATATAGTTGCCCACTTTGGATCATAGGCAATATAATAACCTGTATCTATTTGATACCAGTCATATCCATCTTTAGTATCTTTACTTATTATGTTATATATACCTGGATTTATGTAACCTAAAATTTTGCCATTGGGGCTTTCTCTTACTCTTAAATCGGTTACGTTTTCTTTTATCATGATTTGATCCTTGGTTGTATCTTTGGTTACTTTGGTTCCTAAATAAATCTTTGTTTTTATAATTTTATTTGTTCCTTCTAAATATGGAAGCGGATCTTCAGCAATATTATTATTTCTTATTTCAAAGTGAACGTGTGTTCCTGTAACATAGCCAGTTGCTCCAGTATAACCTATAATACTTCCTTTTTTTACTTTATCACCTTTTTTTACTCTGACGCTTCCTAACTTCATATGAAGATATCTAGTTGTATAGTTATTATCATGTTTAATATATACGTAGTTGCCCGCTGATTTAGTGGCATCATAACCTTCAACGGAATCTCTTGTTTCTATAACAACACCATCTTCGAAAGCTATTATATGGTCATTTTTTTCATTTTTATCAATTAAATCTATTCCTTTATGAAAATCACTAACAAGTCTATCTTGCATATAAAAGCTTCTATTTCCATAATTACTAGTAATCTTTTCGTTTTGGTTTTTTAATACATGATTTATAATATTGGGCATAATAATACTCCTTTCATTATATTTTATGAAAGGAGTATTATTTGGTTATATTATTAATTATTTGTGGTATGTTTCATTATTTATAATTTTGAAACTTCTATATATTTGTTCTAGCAATATTAATCTAAACAATCCGTGAGGAAAAGTAAGGTTAGAAAAAGATAGATGGTAATTGCTTCTTTGTTTTATCTCATCACTTAATCCAGTGGATGAACCAATTATAAAAGTTATCGTGCTATAGTGTATGAGGGTATTATTAATTTTATCTGATAGTTGTTTAGAATCTAATGGTGTTCCTTCAATTTCTAAGGATATGATATATTCTTTACTGGTTATGTTTTTGAGTATTTTCTCTTTTTCTTCTTCAATATTAGAATCTGGCAATTCAATAATTTGAATTTTATGATATTTATTTATTCTGGCAATATAATCATCAACAGCTTCTTTTAAATAGGCCTCTTTTAATTTACCTATGCATATTATTTTTATCATTTTTTTATTTTTCCAATTATATGACGTAAGTTTTTGTAACACTTATAAGCTATTTTGTAAGCAGTGTAATAGAATTTGTTGATAACTAAATCAAATTCACCAACGTATTCAACGATGTACCCTTTAAAGGCTTTTTTGAATCCATATATTCCATAGTGAGGATCGTTTTTATCAAAATTACCACTTATGCCACCAAAATCATATATTTTATAATTATTCTCGGTAGAGTATTTTAACATATCATATTGATATTTGTACTGACCTGCAAGAAGCATATATTTTCTTATGGCTCCTCCATAAACATAATTAACACGTTCTTTATCTAGTATGAATACAGAAGCTGCTAGTGGAAGTAATTTAACTTTTTCTTTTTTTATTTCCTCGTATAACTTGTCGTCTTTGTTTTCTTTTAAATATTTTTCAACATCTAAATAGACAATTAGCATTTTGCAACGATTAGCAAATTCTTTTTGTAGCATTTGATAATAGTTTCTACTTCTATCGAAGTGATTTTGACGTTCAGCAGTATGCTCCATAACCATTTTAAAATCATCTAGGTTTTCTTCTTTTACTTCTTTAGTTATTAAAGGATATTTTTGGCTTCTTCTAATCCAACCACGAGCACTTGTTTTAAGGTTTTTAATGATATCATCGATTGTTTTGTTTTCAATGTTTAGGCAGTAACTCCATCTAAATTGTGTTTCAGTTCCATAGCCTTTAGTAAATCCTAGGTGTCTATAGTTATTATCAATTATGTTTTGATAAGCAATGTGACCTTGTTTGTCTTCTTCTTTTTTATCTTCATCAATATATGTGTTATAAGTAATCATTGGGTCTATTTTTAGCATGTAACCATTTTTACTTTTGATAAACTTGGTGACATTTTCTGTGAAAAAGGATAGAAGATTGCAATCAGTATAATCTAGTAATGGTCCGCGTGGTGCGTAAAATAATTTTTTATTTAAGAATGTTTTTTTTGCTAGCAAGAGACAAATAGCTACTATTTTACCTTCTTGCTCGATTCCTACATAATAATTTTCCCAATTAGTTGTATTTTTTATATGAGCCCAGCTAGTAGTTTGATAAAAAGTACTTAATGGGTAATTGTCTTGTTCTTTTATAAATTGTTCAGCTGTTAATTCTATAAATTTCATTTTATCACCTTATTACTATTTCTTTAGTCATTTCGTTTTGTTTTGCCACAATAATATTATTAAAATCAATTTGATATGTTGATAGTTTTTTCTTTAGAGTTTCTAACGCTATTTCTTCTTTATTATTTTCTTCGCTCAAATGTGCTAGAAATATATATTTGGTTTTTGGTCCTATATATTTACAGAGATATTTGGAAGCATCTTCATTAGATAAATGCCCCTTATCTCCTAAAATTCTTTTTCTTAATTCAAAAGGATATTTACCATTTTGAAGCATTTGAATGTCGTGATTGCTTTCCATTATATAGATATCGGCGTTTTTTAATATTTCATCATATCTCTTATTAATATACCCGGTATCGGTTATGTATACAATTTTTTTTTGTTGATATTTTAAAATGTAGCCGACTGAATCACTAGCGTCATGAGAAGTTTTAATGATATTTATTGTAACATCACCTATAATGTTTTCATTATTTAGGTATTGATAGTTTTCTATATAAGGGAGATCTTGATGCATTTTTTCAGTTAAATAGATTTTAGTATTGTACTTTTTTATATAATTTTGTAATCCTCCAATGTGATCTTTATGGGTGTGAGTGATTAATATTGCATTGATAAGAGATGGTTCTATATCTAATTCTTTAAATCTATTTAATAAGTATTTAGGGGTATTACCTAGATCTATTAGTAATCTGGTACTGCCTAGTTCTATATAGGTAGAATTTCCTTTGCTTCCGCTTGATAGTACGATTATTTTTATTGGTAAAGTCTCCATGGATTTATATGATAACCTCCCTCATAGGCTGGGCCTATATATACTGCAAAGTGAAGGTGGGTACCAGCTGTTGGACGAGCAGCTGTTGGTTTTGGTGAAACGAAACCGGTGTTACCCATTTCACCAATTTGTTGACCACGTGATACAGTTTGGCCTTCTTTTACATAAACTTTTTTCATATGTAGGTACGCAGTATAGTAATTATTAATATTATGTTTAATAACTACATAATTACCATTAGTAGTAGCTTTATATCCTACTCTATATACAGTTCCGTTGTTAGCAGCATATATTGGTGAACCGTATCCTGTTCCAGAAATGTCGATAGCTCCGTGGAACGATCCCCAACGATAGGCATAACCACTAGTGATTCTATATGGTTTGTTAGTTGGCCAAGCCCAATATGATAAATCGGCAACATTAGGGATTACTTTGCTTCCTTTTACGATAATTCTATTTATTGATGGTTTTGTTTCTACTACGGACATAGTAACACTATCTACTAATTGGCCGTTTATATATTGGTTTTTACTAGTTACTAGATAACTACCATTTTCCCCTGCACGCAATTCTTCTAAGTAGCCAATATTTTTTTCTTCATCTATTTGTTCTTCTGTATCATATTTTTTTTCTTCTTCAGCTACCGTATGGTAAGTAACAATTATATTTATTAGCGGATTAATAAGTCCAACAGATACTTCTTGATTAGCATATAGCAAGTTGTTTTCACTTGTGAATTCTGGATTGGCTATTAAAAATTCTTGAACGTTTAATTTATTTGCTTCAGCTACTTCGGCGATGGTATTACCTTCTTTGACAATATAAACTGCTTGTTTTTCAGTAGTACCATACATTAAATATTTCGTTAATGTATCTATATCCGTGAATATCTGATCTGATGTACTTAAAAGGTCTTCACGATAGGTGATTTTTTCTTGGGTGTCAATATCTTCGATAATGCTACCGGTATCAACAATTTCTTCTTGGGTTGATGATATATACTTTTTATAATCATCTTCTTTAACGAAGGCTTTAATAGTTCTTTCTAGTGCTTGATCAAATATTTCTTTATTTAAAACGTTTATTTCTATTGGATCTTTTTTTCCTTCTTGACCGTGTCCCCCAAAATCTTCTTCTTGGGAATTAACAATGCTTTCATTATCATATTCTACTTTAACAACGGTTCCCTTAATGGTAAATGGTTTTAACTTTTTTAATTTTTCGTAAATATATTCTTCGCTATTAAAATTTTTTTGATATGTTACTACTTTCTTTATTTCTACGCCTTTAGGAGCGTATACTTTTTCAACACCATAATCTTGCTTAATTTTTATTTGTTCTTGGTTAATATAGTCATTAAATTTTTCTTCTGAGGCAATGGTTCCTAATAATTTGCCATCTAGGTATACTTGATAACCATTTTTAGGCGTTTTATTTTGATTTTTAGTAAATCCTACTAGAAATACTGCTACTGTTATTAATATAATGACCATTACCATTGATATAGTCCATTTTGATTTCACTGTTTAGCCTCCTCTTTTTTAAACGATAGGAATGTAGAGGTATTTTTTCTAAATAAGAGGTTGATATTTTTTATTGGTCCGTTACGATGTTTTAAGATAATTAATTCGATTGGTACTGGCGAATCATCTACAGGTATATCATCACTTGGATTGTGAATAGCTGCGACGATATCGGCATCTTGTTCGATAGATCCTGACTCTCTTAAATCACTTAAAACTGGTCTTCTATCTTCTCTTTTTTCTACACTTCTTGATAATTGGGATAAGGCAATTACTGGAACTTCTAGTTCCATTGCCATAGTTTTTAGGTTTCTAGATATTTCTGATACTTCTTGTTGACGATTGTTTGATTGGCCTTTGCTGCTGATCAATTGAAGGTAGTCAATAATAACAAGTCCTAATCCTTCGCCTTGGGTTGCTAGTCTTCTACATTTAGCTTTGATTTCGCCAGTGGTAATACTGCCTGAATCATCAAAGTAAATATTGGTTTCTGATAGTTGGCTCATCGCTTCATTTACTCTTTTCCAATCATCGTTTTCTAATTTACCGGTTTGAAGTTTGTGACCTTGGATTTGCCCAACAGAACTAATCATTCTGTTTGCTAGTTGTTCTGAGGGCATTTCGAGCGAGAATATAGCAATTGCTTTTTTAGTGCTTTTAGCTGCATTTACAGCGATGTTTAAGGCAAGTGCTGATTTACCAACTGCAGGACGAGCGGCAATTATTATTAATTGATGAGGATGAAATCCCGATGTTAAATTATCTAAATCCCATAGTCCAGAAGGAATTCCAGTTAACTTTCCTTTGGTTGCTGCTAGGCGCTCCAAATCAGTTTGTACTTTAGTTAGCACATCTTGTATTTTTCTAAACGATTGTATTTTCCTATTTTTAGAGATATTTAAAATGTTTTTTTCAGCGTTATCAATTAAGGTAGATATATCACTACTGCTATCTTGCGATTCTTTAACAATATTGGTTGCTGTTTCAATCATTTTTCTTCTGGTATACTCTACTACTACTTTATCAATATAATATTCGATGTTCGCTCCGGTTGCAACTGAGTCAGTGATATCGTTTAAATACTCTACACCACCGATTACATTGATTAAATTAAGGCTTACTAATTCTGTAGTTACGGTAGTAATATCTACGGGTTCGTTTTTGGTATACAAGGCTCTCATTGCATCGAAAATTTTAGCATGCTTATCTAAATAAAAAAATTCACTATCAACCGATTCACAAGCTTTTTGTAAAGCGTTATAAGACCAAAACATTGACCCTAACAAGGCGCGTTCTGCTTCAATATTATTAGGCATCGTTTTTTCTTTCATACTACCACTTTCCTTTTTGGTTTATTTTTCTACAATTTCTACTTTTAAATCTAGAGTTACTTTTTTATGTAAATTAATTTTTACAATATGATACCCTAAGGTATTGATTGGATTTTTTATAATAATCTTTTTCTTATCAATATTGAATCCTAATTTTAATAATTCTTCGTATATTTGTTTTGTTGATATGCTACCGAAGACTTTACCTTCGTTACTTTTAACTATAAATCTTAGAGTTTTGTTTTCTAGTTGTTTTTTTATTTCTAGGGCTTCATTAATATTTTTCTCTTCTTCTTTATTTTCTAAATCAATTTGCTCAGATAAAATTTTGCAACTGGTTTTTGTGTATTTTACAGCGTATCCATTTTTTATTAAATAGTTTTGAGCATAACCATCTGATACTTCTTTGATATCTTTCTTTTTACCTTGTCCTTTTAAATCTTTTATAAATATTACTTTCATATTATCCCTCCTTTATAATACTTAGTAATTTTTCTAAAGTGTCATTAATGGTGATGTTTGCTATTTGGCAAGCTGCATTTGTAGTATGGCCTCCTCCACCTAATTTTTTCATATAGATGGATGCATCTAGGTTGCCAATGCTTCTAGAGCTGATGCCCACTACATTTTCTTCTAATTTGCCTATGGCAAAGGATACTTCTATCCCGTCAAAGCTTAGTAGTGTAGAGGCTATTTTGGCTAAGAATTCTTTATCATATTTTGTATTATCACAGGTACAAATAGCATATTTATCGTCAATAATAATAACATTTTCAATTATCTTTTGAATGTTAAAATATTCTTTTAAATTTTCTTTCAATAGATATTGAACCTCTTTGGTATCTCCACCAATTTTGGTTAAGTATGAAGCATTTTCGTAGGTTGTATCACTTGTTTTTAGGGTGAAGTTATTTGTGTCTACCACTATTCCTCCTAACATTATACTGGCGATAAAGTCAGGGATTTCTACTTGATATTTTTTTATTAAATTTAAAATGATTTCACAAGTCGATGAATAGTTTTCATCTATATATTTATATATAACATTAGGAATTGATTCCTGATTTTCTTTATGATGATCTAGTATAATAATCTTTTTAAATTTATCTATTGCACAAGGATTTTGAAGCAATGATTGGTAATTAGCATCAACGATAATTAATAATGCTTCATCATCAATGGTGTTTTCAATTTCCAAATATTTTTTTTGTAAAATATTATAATTTTTTTTGTTTAATTCTTCTTTTGTTTTAATAATTGAAGTATCAGATTCTTCTTCATCTAAAATAATAAAACATTTTTTATTAAAACTATTTATTATGTAGTATAGTCCTAGGCAAGCTCCAAAGGCATCTAAATCGATACCTTTATGTCCCATAACATATACATTACTGGAACTTCTTATAATTTCTTCAATCTTATGATAATTCACATTTACCACCAAGGTAATTATACTATAAATATTAAAAAAAT
>JAEDMO010000044.1 GCA_016302935.1 Bacilli bacterium
AGTATCAGTCTTTTTTGATAAAATAAACAAAATGTTATATAATTAATATGGTGATTTTTTATGAAAAGCGTCTATATTCATATTCCATTTTGCAAAAATATCTGTAGTTATTGTGACTTTTCTAAAATATATTATAATGAAAAATATATTGATAAATACCTAAACGCCCTAGAAAAAGAAATAAAAAAAAGATATTCAAATGAAATAATAAATACTATCTATATAGGTGGAGGAACACCTAGTTCACTAACCCTTAAAGAGTTAGAAAAATTATTTTCCATTATTAAAATATTTAAATTAAATAAAGAAATTGAATTTACCTTCGAGTGCAACATTGAAAATACTACTAAAGATAAACTATCATTTCTATATAAAAACGGAGTAAACCGCCTAAGTTTTGGAGTTCAATCATTTAATCCCAAAATCTTAAAAATATTAAATAGAAAACACAATAAAGAACAAATAAACAAAGTTATTAAACTAGCTAAAGAAGTTGGTTTTCAAAACATTAATGCCGATTTAATATATGGATTAAAAGATCAAACAATAAAAGATTTGAAAAAAGACTTAGATGAATTTTTAAACCTTGATATCAACCACATATCAACTTACTCCCTAATAATTGAAGACCATACTATTCTAAAAAATAATTTATATGAAAACATAGATGAAGATACCGAGTACAATATGTATAAATTAATTAATAAAACCTTATCACATAATAATTTTAAGCAATATGAAATAAGTAACTACGCCAAAAACAACACCTATTCATCACACAACCTAACTTATTGGAATAACGATGAATATTATGGATTTGGTCTTGGAGCAACCTCATATTTAAATAACTACCGTATTCAAAACACCAAAAATATAAATAACTATATAAATGGTAATTACCAAAAAAGCAAAAATTATGAAAATAAAAAAATTCGTATGAGTAACGAACTGATATTGGGCTTAAGAAAAATAGAAGGTATAGATTTATGCCTATTCAAACAAAAATATAAAATCCCCCTTGATAAAGTATATAACATTAATAATTTACTAGAAAACAAAAAAATATTAATTAAAGATAATCACCTAAAAATAAACCCTGATTATCTCTATATATCAAATGATATATTAGTACAGTTCATCTTAGATTAACAGAAACTAAAAAAAAGTAGCAATTTATCAAATAATAGTGTAAAATTATATTGGAGGTAATTTATGTTCCAAAATACTATCAGTAATATTATTTTAGAAATATGGCCGATGATCATAATTACTGTTGTAATTCTAACATCACTTAGGATTATGGACATAATTATTAATAAGAAAAAAATTGTTTTATATAAAGATTTACTAATATTATTATTTGCAATCTATATATTATGCCTATTCCATATAGTAACATTTCAAGACGTTAATTTTGCCTCATCCAATTTTATACCATTTAAAGAGATGTTTAGATACGAATTATTCTCAAGATTATTTATTAAAAATGTAATGGGGAATGTTCTATTATTTATACCATTCGGTTTTTTTACATCTTATTTAATAAAAACTAAAAAAATATATGTACC
This sequence comes from Bacilli bacterium, assembly GCA_016302935.1. Classification (GTDB taxonomy): domain Bacteria; phylum Bacillota_I; class Bacilli_A; order RF39; family UBA660; genus JAEDMO01. The sequence continues at coordinate 1,569 of JAEDMO010000044.1, forward strand.
AGTAATATTAACAGCGATTATTTCTATAACCATTGAAACAACCCAATTATATATTGGTAGAATATTTGATATTGACGATATTATACTAAACATAATAGGGGGTATTATTGGTTATCTATTCTATATTTTTCTAGAAGAAATAAAAAATCATCTTCCCGCATATCTAAAAAAAGATTGGTTTTTAAATACTATCATTATCCTAATTATATTATTAGTCTTAACGTGGCTTATAAATTCATTTAGCATAAATTTAATAGGAGGTTAATTATGTTTGAAATAATAAATGAAAGTGGAAATACCATCGATAATATTGATGTTTTATATGAATTTATTGATTATCTTGTTCTAAAAGAAAATTTAGATGATGCTATTTTTAACATCATTTTTATAGACAATAAAAAAATACAAGAAATTAACAAACAATATCGCCATATCGATGCACCAACGGATGTAATATCCTTTGCCTTAGAAGATACAGAAGATTGCTGTATCAGTGAATACCGTGTTCTAGGAGATATATATATATCTTTAGATAAAGCCAAGGAACAAGCCATCTATTACAACCATTCTCTAAAAAGAGAAATTTGTTTTTTAGCTGTTCACGGACTTCTTCACTTGCTAGGATATGACCATCAAACAAAAGAAGATGAACAAATAATGTTTAAAAAACAAGAAGATTATTTAAACGATTACGGTATCGAAAGATAAATATATTAATAGAAAAGAGGTAATTATGACTGATAAATTATTAAACTTATTAAAACTATCTTATAGTCCTTATTCAAACTTTAAAGTAAGCAGCATCGTTGTTACCCAAGATGGAAATTATTTTACTGGAGTAAATATCGAAAACGCTTCTTATGGTGCTACTACCTGTGCAGAGAAAGTAGCTATCCTAAAAGCAGTATCCGAAGGTTACCGTAAAGGTGATTTTAAATGCCTCTACGTAATGACAAGTAGCAAGCAAATAACACCAAGTTGCTTTTTATGTCGTCAGATGATATCAGAATTTTTTGAGCCGGATAACGAAGTAATATTTATGAATAAAAATAAAGAAGAAAAAAGATATTTAGTAAAAGATATCTGTCCGTTACCATTTGATAATAACTATTTAAAATAAGGGGGATTTTAAATGTTTAAAAAAATAAAAGAAGGATATTGTCTAGAAATATTAAAACTAGAAGAAAAAAATATAATAATTGGATGTTTAAGAAATCCAAATAGCTATGATGAAGATGATGATATTTATTATATACCATCTCCTCTTTTAGCATTTATAGAAGACTATGAATATATAGTAAAATATATAGACCAAGGCTATCACTTTCTTTGTTATATGGAAAATAATAATTATACCACTAAAATACTAATAGATGATAATAAAGATTCTTATAAATCTAACCTAAAAACAGTTGCAACATCATCACATCCCATTATCGACTATGCTTTCTATATGATAAATGATAACTTAAAAAGAAGAGAACAGTTAAAAAATAGCCTTACCCTAATCAAAGGAGGAAAAAAATGAAAAGCGGTTTTGTAGGATTAATTGGAAGACCTAATGTTGGAAAATCTACCCTAATGAATAGTATCCTAGGCAAAAAAATTGCCATAACTTCAAATAAACCCCAAACAACTAGAAATATTATTCAAGGAATTTATAATGAAGAAGATACTCAAATTATATTTGTAGATACCCCAGGTATCCATAAACCTAAATCAAAATTAGGTAAATTTTTAAATGAAGAAGCATATTTTTCAATAAATGATGTTGATGTCATTCTTTTTATCGTAGATGTAAAAGAAGACCTAGGTAAGGGTGATTTATTTATCATCGACCTATTTAAAGAAATAAATACCCCAATAATTTTAGTATTAAACAAAATAGATAAACTACCCAAAGAAGAAATATTACTAAAGATAGATGAATACAAAGATCTATATAACTTTTGTGAAATAGTTCCAGTATCAGCCTTAAAAAAAGATAATGTTGATAGACTAGTAACAGTTATTAAAAAATACCTAAAAGATAATATCAGATATTTTCCTACCGATATTTATACCAGTAGCCCAATAACATTTATCATAAGCGAACTAATAAGAGAAAAAATATTTGAACTAACCGACGAAGAAATACCCCATTCTGTAACAACCTTAATAGAAAACATTGAAGAAACAGACGAAGTAGTATCTATCAATGCCCTTATTATAGTAGATAGAGAAAATCTAAAAAAAATAATTATCGGCAAACAAGGTTCAATGATCAAAGAAATAGGAACCAAAGCCCGTATCGATATTGAAACATTACTCGGTAAAAAAGTCTATCTAGAATTATTTGTAAAAGTAATCCCTAAATGGAAAGACAAAGAAAAATATTTAAAAGAATTAGGATTTAATAGTAGTGACTTTGAATAAAAAATAATTTTTATTACCATAATTATAATAGGTGATAAAAAATGAACAAAAAAGATTTATGGAATTTATTCAAACAAACAGGAAAAGTAGAGTATTATTTAAAATACAAAGAAATGGGTGGGAAGTAGGTAATAGTAATGATTAAAAAAGTAGAAGGAATTATCATAAAAGAAACATCATATAAAGAAACTAGCAAAATAGTTAATATCTTTACCGATGAATATGGAATTATTGGAGTTCTATGCAAAGGGGCTAAAAGACTAAAAAGTCCTTTTTCTTCATCTACCGGTAAATTAACATATGCTAATTTCCATATCAACTATAAAGAAAATGGCCTTTCTACTTTAATAGAAGTAGACATTATAAATAACCTAAAAAATATAAAAAGAGACTTAACCAAAATTAGTTATGCCACCTTCATCACTGATTTAGTAGAACAAGTATATAAACACGAAAATAACGAATTTATATATACCTTGTATAAACAAAGCCTATTAAAAATAAATGAAGGATATGACTGTGGCATTATAACCAACATCCTAGAATTAAAACTATTAGATTACTTAGGTATAAGGCCCATAATCGATAAATGTGCTATCTGTGGTAATACCTCTAATATTATAACCATATCTAGCTATAAAGGTGGTTATGTCTGTCAAAATTGTGCAACCGGTGAAAAAATAGTAAGCGTAAAAACAATAAAACTAATAAGAATGTTATACTACGTTGACATATCTAAAATTACCAAAACCAATATCAGCGAAGAAGTAAAACAACAACTAAACAGCTTTATCGATGAATATTATGACCGCTATGCTGGATTATATCTAAAAAGCAAAACATTCTTAAAAAATTTAACAAAATTATAATTAAAAATATTGCCTAATTTTAAAAAAAAGAATATAATAATTATGTAATTTAATATTTAAAGCGAAGATTAGTCTGGCAAACTAGGAGCGATTAATAATAAAGAGATTCTAATTAGAATAAATAAGGTGGAACCGCGGTTTATAACCGTCCTTATACTAAGTATCTCTTTTTATTTTTTAAAGGAGGATTATCATGAACGATAAAATTAAAATGCAAGATATCGTAAATTACTGCAAACAATATGGAATCATATTCCAAGGAAGTGAAATATATGGAGGACTTGCCAATACTTGGGATTACGGCCCAATAGGCTCTAGAATCAAAAACAACGTCAAAGAAGCTTGGCGCAAAAGATTTATCCAAGAAAAAGAAAACAGTTATGAAGTAGATGCTGATATTTTAATGCATCCTAAAGTTTGGGAAGCATCAGGACACCTATCTTCATTCTCTGACCCACTAATAGACTGCAAAAATTGCAAAACTAGACACAGAGTAGATAATCTAATCGATGACTATGATAAAAATGCTCACGCAGATTCAATGACAGAAGAACAAATGATGAATTACATAAAAGAAAATAAAGTACCTTGTCCAAAATGTGGCAAAAGTGACTATACCGAATTAAGAGAATTCAACCTGATGTTTGAAACCTATCGTGGAGTAGTAAAAGATTCTAAGAATGTTGTTTACCTAAGACCAGAAAATGCCCAAGGAGAATATGTAAATTATTTAAACGTCCAAAGAACAATGAGAGCTAAATTACCATTTTCGATTGGTCAAATAGGTAAAGCCTTCAGAAACGAAATCACTCCCGGAAACTTTACCTTCAGAACTATCGAATTTGAACAAATGGAATTCCAAACATTCTGTAAAGAAGGACAAGACTCTGAAATATATAATTTTTATAAAGAATATGGTAAAAAATTCTATACCGATTTAGGCTTAAAAGTAGAACATCTAAGATTTAAAGACCACGAAAAATTAGCACACTACGCTAAAGAAGCTTGTGATATAGAATATCTATTTCCAAGTGGCTGGGGTGAAATAAATGGAACCCATAACCGTACTAACTATGATTTAACTAGACATCAAGAATATAGTGGAGTATCTATGCAATATATAGATCCAGAAACAAACGAAAAATTTATCCCATATATAATAGAATCAACATATGGCTTAGATAGAACAGTCCTAGCAGTCATCTGTGAATCATACGAAAAAGAAATAATTAGCGAAGAAGATGAAAGAGAAGTATTAAAAATACATCCATACCTAGCAGCATACAAAGTAGCAGTATTACCACTAATCAAGAAAAAACATCAAGATAAAGCCAAAATGTTAGTTCAAAAACTAAATAAACATTTTATGGTAACCTATGACGAATCAGGTACCATCGGTAAAAGATATCGTAGACAAGATGCTATAGGAACCCCATTCTGCATTACCGTAGATGACAACACCATGACCGATGACACCGTAACCATAAGAAATAGAGACACCATGGAACAAGAAACTATCAACATAGATGATTTAATCAGCTACATTGAAAAAAGAATTAAATTTTAACTAAAAATATCTTGATAACCCATCCAATATCTGTTATAAT
>JAEDMO010000045.1 GCA_016302935.1 Bacilli bacterium
TTTACATATGAACTTATTGGAGAAAGTGGGATATCTGAAAATCTAGAAAACATGAATTGCATAATATTAAAATCTTTCAATTTAACAGTAAAGAAACACTCTATAAACTTTTCATTATTATCATAACCATACTTAGTGGTATCTTTCATTATTTCATCGTTATGCATTCTAAAGTCATCATATAAATCTTTAAATGTCATATTGTTATCTTCAACTTTATCAGTAGAAGTAACTAAAAACATTCTTTCTGCATCAGATGCGTCCTTTTTAGTTAAATATCTTTTAGATCTATATTGTTTAGTAGCACCAAATGCATCTTTATAGCTAAACTTAAAATACCAAGCTCTACCATTCTTAGTAGGCTTAGGATCTTTGTAAACTGCCATTATTTCACCAACTTTCTTGTAGAAATCCCTAATTGGTGATATAATTAAATACGAGAAATCTCCAAAATTATACTTTGTTATAATTATTTAAGTTTACCGAACTTTAAATTAGGAATTTTTCACTTGATCACTATTCCAGCAGTGGTCTTTTTTTATTAAAAACACTTAATATAATTATCTAATACTTCTACATTATTATTTGTATATTTTATGTAAAAAATATTCTTAGAAATAAAAAAATTTAACTCACGAATTGATTCTAAAAAAAGTAATTTTTTATACAATTTAACACTATTATCTTATAAACCCACATTAATACTTGTTTTTTAATATATTGTTTTGTATAATAAAATTAAGCGAGTGTGATATGTATGATAAAAGTTAGTGTTATTGTACCAGTTTACAACACTTCAAAATACTTAGAAAAATGTATTGATAGCCTAATCAATCAAACTCTAAAAGAAATTGAAATAATTGTAATTAATGATGGCTCCACTGATACAAGCGATACCATTATGCAAAAATATTTATCTAATAAAAAAATTAAATACTTTAAAAGAACTAATCATGGCATTGGAGAAACAAGAAATTTTGGTATAGAAAAAGCAAGTGGTGAGTATCTAACATTTGTTGACAGTGATGACTATGTAGATACCAACACCTACTTAGATGCATATAACTATGTGAAAAAAAACAATTTAGACCTCCTAATATGGAACTATTATCAAGTATATGAAGACAAAAATAACATTCAAAAAATAGATATTCCTTATAATAACATCACCAACATGAAAAAAGATAGCACATTATTATTTAATATTAACTATGCTCCTTGGAATAAACTATTCAAAAAAGGAATCTTTAATAAATATAAATTTCCTAAATGCAAATATGAAGATTTTGCTATTTTACCATACATCTTATGTGAAGCAAACAATATTGGCAAACTAAACAATTATTATAATTACTACTTAGTTCGTGACAAAAGTGAAACTACTACAGTAGATAAAAAAGTTTTTGACATCCTAGATATACTAGACAAACATTATTGTTATTTTATCAAAGAAGCCTACTTAAAAACCAGTTATGAAGAAATAGAATATTATTTTATTAAAATATTAACCATGTATATTATAAAACAAAAATATCAAATCAATTATAAAGATGCCATTCATTTTATAAATAATGCCTATGACTATTTAAATAATCATTTCCCTAATTGGAGAAAAAATAAATATTATCAAAAAAATAAAATAAAAAAAATAATTGAATGTAATAAAATACTATCAAAGAGTTATGTAACCATATATAGAATGTTCAGGTGAAAAAATGAAAAAAATACTATTTACCTCTTACAATTTAGGTATAGGAGGTATTGAAAAAGCTTTAGTTAATTTATTAAGTGAGTTTGATTATAATAAATATCAAATCGATTTAATATTGCAAGATAAAAATGTATTTTATAATATTGATAAAAACATAAACATTAAATATTATAAAGTACTTAAATGTGGTAATATTATAGTTAGAAAGATAATTAATAGACTAAAAATTATGCTAACTTGTATCCTTAATTATCACAAATATGATACTTCCATATGTTATGCAACATATGATATACCATCTTCAATTATAACCAGATACGCCTCAAAAAATAACATTCTATGGGTTCACAGTGATTACTTACTATTGTATAAAAATGACATTAACAAAACTAAAAATTTCTTCAACAAACTCAAAATAAATAAATTTAAACACATAGTATTTGTATCCAATGAAGCTAAAAATAATTTTATTAAAATATATCCTAATTTAAAAGAAAAAACAATAGTTATCAACAACCTAATTAATTATAAAGAAATAGAAGAAAAAATGGTAACCAAAGAAAAACTATTTAACAAAAAAAATAATCTAGTATATGTAGGAAGACTAGAAGAAGAAAGCAAATGTTTAAGTAGATTATTTAAAACCATGAAAATGATTAAAGAAAATAATAAAGATATTCATTTGTGGTTAATAGGCGATGGACCTGATAAAAATAAATATGAACAAATAATAGAAGAATATGATATTAAAAACTATGTAACCATGCTAGGCAAAAAAAACAACCCATATCCTTATATAAAACAAAGCGATGCCATTATTTTAGTATCTAATTACGAAGGCTTCCCCGTTGTTTATCTTGAAGCATTAACTTTAAATAAAAATATCATTACCACAATAGATGTTACTTCAGGTAGTCTACACATCAAAGATTATGCCCAAATATGTAAGAAAGATAGTGAGGATATATATAATAACATTGTCTCTTATTTTGAAAAAAAATTAAAAGTTAAAAAATTTAACATAAATGAATATAACAAAGAAAACGTAAAAAAAATAGAAGATATTATAGGTGGAAAAAATGATTAAATATAGTTTTATAGTACCATGCTATAATGGAGAAAAATATATAGTTAAATGCCTAGATAGTATACTAAAACAAACTAGTAATAACTATGAAGTTATTGTTATCAACGATGGCTCTACTGATAACAGTATAAACATAATTAATAAATATAAAAACGATAAAAAAATAGTTATTATCAACCAAAACAACATGGGGCTAAGTTTAACTAGAAATAACGGAATCAATAAAGCAAAAGGAGAATATCTTATCTTTGTTGACTGTGATGACTACATTCAAAATGACTTTTTAAAAACAATAGATAAAAATCTAAACGATGAAGATATGCTAAAAATAGGATATACCTTAGTATACGATAATAAAGAAGAAGTAATAAATAATATATCATTTGAAAGTAATGGAGAACAAGCATTTAAAAAACTAATTGATTCACGTCTTATGTTTGAAATGTCTCAACAATATATAATAAAAAAAGATTATATGATTGATAACAATTATTATTTTGAAAAAAATAAATATCATGAAGACCTAGGATTAATACCATATATGATTATTAATGCCAAAAAAGTTAAATCAATACCTTACAGTGGATATATGTATGTACAAACTAATAACAGTATCACAAGAAATAGTGATGCCAAAAAAGAAAATAAAAAAGCCTTAGATGTATTATACTTCTTTGATAAATATAAAAACACAAACAATAAATTATTTCAAAGTTACATGGCTAACGCATGTATTAATAAGTTAAAATATTTAGATAAAGAAGATAAAATTAAATATAAAAAAGAATTAAAAACAAGAAAAATATATAAATATTTACTAAGTAACAACTTAAAAAGAAAAATAAAAAAAATATTAGCATTTATTAATCTAGATTTAATAGTTTACAGATAAAAGTGTATTTGACACTTAAGTGTATTCAAAAATTGCAAAAAAACTAAATATTTGCTATAATCTAAGTATGAGAGTTAGGTGAAATATAAATGTTAGGAATTATAACTAATTTTAAAAAATATTCCTTCTTAATGAACCAAATGATATCAAGGGATTTTAAAGTAAAATATAAAAGAAGTGTACTAGGCGTAGTATGGAGTCTATTATACCCACTTCTTATGATGTCTGTTATGGCTGTAGTATTTTCTCAAATGTTTAAAATGAGAATGGAAGGAGTAAATTATCTAGTTTACTTAATGACAGGACTTATCATGTTTAACTATTTTAGTGAAGCATCTAATTCAGCCATGAGTTCGGTAGTAGGAGCATTTGGTCTAATAAACAAAGTATACATTCCAAAATATATATTCCCTTTATCTAAATGCTTATTCGTAGGCATCAACTTTTTACTTACACTTGTACCTTGGCTTTTAATAATAGTACTTTCTTATTTTGGCTTAGGACAATATACCTGTCATATAAATTGGTATTATTTGTTATTACCTTACATATTTGCTTGCTTATTCTTATTTACTGTAGGTATATCTTTTATATTATCTACTGTATCAGTATTTTTAAGAGATATGTTTTATATATATGGTATTATTTTAACAATATGGCAATATTTTACTCCACTATTTTATAGTATAACAATGTTACCATCAAACTTGCAAAGTTTATTTAAATTAAACCCATTATATTTATTTATAGATTCAGTTAGAGAAATAGTTTTATATAGTAGAATGCCTTCGGTTACAACCCTATTTATGTGTGGCATTGTCGCAGTACTAAGTACCATAATTGGGTCTATTATATTTAAATCAAAACAAGATAAATTTATATATTATATTTAGTTAGGAGTGGTGTCATGATAGATATTAACAATGTATCTATGAGGTTTAATCTTGGAATAGAAAAAAACTTTTCATTTAAGATGGCATTTATAGGCATATTTGATAAAAGTAAAAGACCAAAAAAAGAAGACTTTTGGGCTTTAAAAAATGTAAGTTTACACGTAAACAAAGGAGAAGTTGTTGGTTTAATAGGCTCAAATGGTGCAGGAAAATCAACTCTATTAAAATTAGTAAGTGGAGTCATGAAACCTACAAAAGGAAAAATAACAGTAAATGGAGCAATATCTCCAATGATAGAATTAGGAGCAGGCTTTGATCCTGAACTAACCGCAAGAGAAAATATTTATCTAAATGGAGCAGTATTAGGGTATTCAAAAAAATTTCTCGACGAAAAATTTGAAGAAATAGTAGAATTCTCGGAACTAAGAGATTTCTTAGATGTACCAATAAGAAATTTCTCTTCAGGTATGACAGCAAAACTTGCCTTTTCTATAGCAACTATAGTTAACCCAGAAATACTAATAGTAGATGAAATATTATCAGTAGGAGATATTAAATTCCAAGAAAAAAGTAAAAGTAAAATGCTAGAAATGATAAAAGGTGGTACTACTGTTTTGTATGTTTCACACTCATTAGATTCAATTAAACAATTATGTGATAGAGCTATGTGGCTAGAACACGGTGAGGTACAAATGATAGGCAAAGCCAAAGAAGTGTGTGATAAATATTATAAGGCACAAATGGGAGGTAAATAAAATGAATCAATGTAAAAAAAGAAAAGGAATAATTTTAGCGGGTGGAAAAGGTACAAGACTATATCCAATGACAATGGCTGTATCAAAACAATTATTGCCAATTTATGATAAACCAATGATATATTATCCATTATCAATTTTGATGCTTTCTGGAATTAAAGAAGTATTAATAATTTCAACACCAGATGATCTTCCTCTATATGAAAAGTTATTAGGAAATGGAGAAAAACTAGGAATGCATTTTGAATATGCGATTCAAGATAAACCAAGAGGCTTGGCGGATGCATTTATTATTGGAGAAAAGTTTATCGGCAACGACGATGTTTGTTTAGTTTTGGGGGATAATATTTTCTATGGTGGTGGAATAACAAATGCACTCGAAATGGCAGATAACAACCACGAAGGAGCGACAATATTTGGATATCCAGTGAAAGATCCAACAAGTTTTGGTGTGGTAGAATTTGATGAGAATATGAAAGCAATATCTATAGAAGAAAAACCTAAAGAACCGAAATCTAATTATGCGGTACCTGGATTATACTTCTATGATAATGAAGTTGTCAAAATCGCAAAAAATGTAGAACCATCAGCGAGAGGTGAGATAGAAATCACATCTATTAACAATTATTATCTAGAACAAGGAAAACTAAGCGTAACTGTTCTAGGCCGTGGAATGGCATGGTTAGATACAGGAAACCCTAGTGCATTGCAACGTGCTTCTGCTTTTGTAGAAAGTGTTCAATCACTACAAGGAAATTATATTGCCTGTTTAGAAGAAATAGCATATCGCAAAGGATTTATTAATAAAGAACAATTATATGAACTAGGTGATAATTTAAAACAAACCGAATATGGTAAATATATTTTATCAATATATAAAGGAGAAGATAAATAATATGAAATTTTTAGTAACTGGCGGAGCCGGATTTATAGGAAGTAATTTTCTACATTATATGACTGATAAGTATCCAGAAGATTATTTTGTTTGCCTAGATGCACTTACATATGCAGGAAATTATGAAAATATAAAAGAATTAGAAAATAAAAAAAATTATAAGTTTGTAAAAGGAGATATAAAAGATATTGAATTTGTTGATAAACTAT
>JAEDMO010000046.1 GCA_016302935.1 Bacilli bacterium
CCTATGACCCCCTGCTTGTAAGGCAGGTGCTCTAACCAACTGAGCTAATCGCCCAAAAGTCGTACTGACAGACATTAATATATCATTTATTCGCCTTACTTGTCAATACTTTTTATTTATTTTTTGTTTTTTTTTACATTTTGTCAGTAACTTCTTTTATCTTGTTGCTTATCCATTCATCTAGGTGATTCTTTAATGGCTCAAATCCGCTGGCGGTTTCTGCCATTCTTTTTAATTTACCACCATCTTTTTTGTAGTCTATATCTTTGATACTAAGTTGTAATTGATTGTTTTCTTCGTCTACAGATAGAACTTCACTATAAATTTTATCACCAACATTAACGTAATCTTCTATTTTTTTTACGTATCCATATGATATTTCCGATATGTGTATTAATCCATTGAAGTCATCATCGGTCACAACGAAAGCACCATATTGTTGAAGTCCAGTGACTTTTACTTTAATTATTTCTTCTTTTTTATACTTAGCCATATTTGCTCACCACTTAAATTATATACTATTTTAATTTATTTTGCAAATTGGCTTGAGAGTTATTATATTTTATTATATAATTATATGTGGGTGAAATATATGAATGATATTGAAAAGAAAATAAATGAGGTATTGGATCGTCTTAGACCATATTTGAATAATGATGGTGGTGATGTCACTTTTCTTAGGTATCAAGACGGTATAGTATATGTTAAATTAGTTGGTGCTTGCAGTAATTGTCCTCATGCTACTATGACTTTAAAAGAAGGAATTGAAAGTGCATTAATTAATGAAATACCTGAAGTTATAAAAGTTATTAATGAAGATTAATATCTTTTTTATTTTAACCATTCTATTTCAGGTATATGGTAGTTTTTTAATAAATAGAGATGTATTTTTTTTAAAAACAATTCGTATTCATCTACTTTGCTTATAATTTCAGTTATTTTTTTTTCTTTTTCTTGGCCGAGAAATATTTCATCATATACTTCAAAATAATAGCTTGGGTATAATAATCTCCCCATTAATAATCTAGCTCCATAACTTGAAAAATAGTGTATTTTAAAGTATTCATTAATCTCTTTATATATATTTTTATTTCCATTTATAAATGATTTTTTTATGTATTCGCTTACGTCTCTTGCCTTGTGATCGGCGATAAAGTTTGCTGGATTATACAAATCTTTAATGTTAAGATTGTTACTTATATGACGATGGGATAATATGTTTATATCTAATATTGTGGGTTGTTCTTCTAGAATTGTATTTTTTATATAAGAAATTGCAGTTTCTGTTAGACTGGCATAATAGTTAAAACTTTCTACTAGCAAGGGATACTTTTTTCCCATTTCATTTATTTGTCTTTCGTGGTAATCAATTCTTTGTTCCCAAAGATCAGACCAATTATTTACTGTCTTTAAATTTGAAGTATTAATGTTTACATTACTTAAATAACTAATATCAGCTAATTTTAATTTGATGTTTTCGTTTATGTTTAATTTGTATAGATAATAAGGAATGTTATCTATTTTTGTTATATACTCTTTATCTTTGTTTAAAATAATTTCATTTAATAAGGGTTTAATTGTATTAATATTTTCAAATATGGAAATATTTTTTTCTATGTCACTGTTTTGGTTATATATTTCAAAGTAATATATTTCGTTATTATATTCAAAACGGTAGTTAACTCCCATTTTAATCATATTTTGAGGTTTTATTTTATAAAAATATTCTACTATGTTATTCATATTCCCACCCTTATTAAAGTTTATTCTTATGTAATTAAAAAAATAATACTTAATCACTTAAATATTATTTTAATATAATTTATCTATTTGAGAGTTCATTTTGGCTACCAGTTGTTGAATTCTTTGGTAGTAGGTAGCAATTTTACGATGTTCTTCTTCTAGTTTTTTTGATTGGGCGTTTTTTAATAATTCAAATTCTTCTTTTTCTTTTTCTAATTTGGCTCTTTCTTGTTGCATATAGAGTTCAAAAGATTTTTGGTTGGCTCCTAGAATAAGATTAGAACTATGAATTTTTTGTTTCATATTATTTAATTCTTGAATAATTCCATTAACTCCGTCAACTTTTTGGTTTAGCTCTTGAAATATTTCATCAAAATTGGATAAAATATAGCTTTCTTGGGTGTCATTTATGTTCGTAGCTTGTGTTTCTTGATTAGCTTTGTTACTGTTTTTTTCGTTATAGAAAAGGCGATATTCTGTCCAAATTTGTTTTAAAGTATTAATGTTAGTATTTAATGCTAGAGACTGTTCAATATTTTTTGGGAGGTATATTACATTATTAATGGTGTTATCTATAGGTTTTATGGCTTTTAATTCATCATATAGCATGGTTGCACGGGTACGATATTTACTTTTATCTAGGTTATTTAATCGGGAAATATCATTGGGATTATTAACTACTATACTTTTTTCTTCATAATTAGCTATGTTATTTTCGTTCATTATCTTCTCCTTTAACGATGTTATCATAGTTTGTCATTTTGTTAATAATATTTTTAATGTTTTCCCACTCAGTATTATTTTCTATATTTACTAAAAATTGTTTGTTATTACTAATTTCTAATTTCCCTAAATATAGTATTATATTGCCATATTTATCTTTTTCGTTTTTGGTGTATATTACATACTTATATTTTGTATCCGGCATTTCAAAGGCACATAATAGTTCTACTTCTATTGCACTTTCTACCCCGTTAACTAAAGTAATTATTTTTTTATTATCCATTTGTAGCACCCCTTTTTATTATATTAGTTTACCATAATTTTTTTTATTAATATATTATTCTTTTATTTTTTTAGCCACAAAATATCGACAATCGTTAGCACAGTTATTTTTTAGGTAATCGTTTAAGTTTGCAATATTGTTAATAGAACTTACTTTTTTGTTATTCTCATCATAGAATCCTTTAAGTCTTAGTTTATTATAGGCAATGTCACCGACTACATAATCATATTCTTCAAAATATTCTGTATATAGATTAGTGAATTCTTCTTGATTGAAGGCATCTTTATAATTTTTAATTATTTCATATTTATTATTATTTACTTCTATCATATTTTACTCCTTTAAATAGTCTATTTGAAAGGCTGATTTTTGTTTTTTATATTTTTCTATATTGGAGCGTGAATGCCAAGTTATATAGCCGCCGGTTAAGCCGTTTTCAAATAGAGCGGTTATTTGTGCTTTTACTTCTTCGGCGTTATATTCTATTCCAGTTGGATCTACCCAACTTTGAACATTGTATGATTGAACCCAAGTTCTAACGATGGCTTTTGATGTTGTATCTTCTTGGCGTTTTACTACTTCTTTACTCCAAGCACTGATTAATTCATACGGATGGTTCCAAGGTTTATTGATACCGTAGGAATTATTTGCAAAATGGTCGGGGTATGGCATTGCACTGATGACGTCAACAACATTGGATAGTGCTGGCCAGTATTGACCATAAGCCGTAGTGTAATAACTATTTGAAGATTCTCCAAACACATCAACTGATACATATGCTCCTTTTTCGTGAATCGCATCGGTTGCATATCTTAGGAAGTTTTGAATAGCTTCAACTTTATCTTCGTTATATTGATTTTTAAAATCAATGATATTATTTTTTTCTAAACTTTGAGTACGATCTGGAAAACGGACATAGTCAAAATTTATTTCATTAAAACCAAATTCGTTGATAGCTTCTAGAGCTAAGGATACATTATAGTACCAAACATCTCTGGAATATGCTGTTGGCCAGTATGAAGAACCTATTTTGTAAGGATCAGTAGTGTTTTTTTTCACAATGGCATTTTCAGGATGATCTTTTACATAATAATCATCTTTGAATACTGTTATTCTACCTATTAGATAAAATCCCGCATCTTTAAGTTTTTTAATTGCTTTAGCATAATCTTCTTTACTATTATTTGCATACTTGTAACTTGTCGGTGATATTTTTTTCATAACTTCTGATTCATAGCCAATGGCCCCATTATCTTTAATGTCTACTACGAAAGCATTTATTTTAGTATCTTTGGCTAGTTCGATATAATCATCTACCTTAGATAGAACGCTACTAGTATCATTTAAGTATAGTGAATATACTGCTTCAGGCATTTTATTTTCACTAAATTTAATTTTTTCGACAGGGAAAAAGTCCAATTTTTTAACATCACCACCACCGTAAAGATTTTTTATTTTGGTGTGTTTTTCCATATTGTAAGTTTGAGCCGATTCTTCTTTGGTTAGCGTTGTATATTTACTGTATACATATCCTTCTTCTCCACCTTGTTTTACTTTATACATATTAACATTACCTTGTTTGTCAACTTTATCGTATGATAGTACTTGTAACTCTGTTTCTTTAGAAAGATTAGCAACTATTTCTATGCTATCTTCACTTTTTAATAAAACGGTAGGTGTTCTAACGTAAACTTTTTCTTCTTTTATAATTTTTTTTTGATTACTTACTAAATTGTCCTTGCTTACATAATATGTTTTATTGTCAATATTTACTTTTAAATAATCTTCGTTATCTTTTAAGGTGTCTGTTTCTTTTATTTTTACTTCTTCACCACGGAATATTTTAATAGCTGGTTTGAGATTTTCATCATATAAGTCTATTTGACTGGTTGTAGCTGAAATATACATGGTTTTATTTTCTGCAAATAAATTTTTGGTTAATTTTGTAATGAAAAAGATAATGACTGCTATAATTATTAATAATATTATAAATCGTATTATTTTTTTAATACTTACTTTTCTTCTTTTGGCCATTTTATAATCCTCCTATGCTTTTTTTAGTATAGCAAATTTTTATAGTTTTTTCTAGTTATATTTAAAATATTCATTAAACTTTTTTTCTTCAAGCAATGTTGTGGTTTCTTCGTGACCTGGATATATTAAAATGTCATCATTGTATTTTTTTATTTTATTTATGCTAGCTAGCATTTGAAGGTAGTCGCCAGTGGGTAAATCACATCTTCCAATATCATCCTTAAAGATGAAATCTCCTACAAACATAGCTTTTTCTTTAGGAAAATAGAAAGTTATTGAATCTGCAGTGTGACCTGGTGTATATATTACTTCGAAAGAGAAATTCCCTATTTGATATGTTTTTTCTTCTAGATTGTTTTTGTCATATGTTTTAGTTTGATAATTTTTTAAAAGTTGATTTAATGCTCCTATGTGGTCAAAGTGATTATGGGTGATTAATATACCTTTTAAATCAGTATTTTTTATGATATCATCTATTTTAAAATATTCATCAGCAGGATCAATAATCAATGTTTCATTTCCTTCTTTTAAAATGTAACAATTTGTTTTTAGCATCCCTAGCTTTAAATTAATTATTTCCATATGTTCCTCTTTTCTTTTTTTATTATATCATAAAAGGAGTATCGTTTTTATAATACTCCTTATTGTTTTTTTATTTTTTTAGTTGTTTTTATATATGTTAGAAATTCTTCTAATAGTTCATAGCTAAATATAGACTTGTAAAAGCAATCAATGAAGGTTTTTTCTATCTGATAGTGTTTTAATATTTCGTAATCACCAGACATTGCAAAAGCAGGAAATAAAACTTCTATAATAGTGCCTGTTAGGTTAGTTAAAACAGTATTTAGGTGTTCATTGGTTTTGCTATATACTAAGCCATCATCATCTAAATCAATGATTTCAACATTTCCGTCATTATTAAATAGGATATTTTCATAGTATATATCGACTGGGTATAAATCATTATTGGTCAGTTCTTTTACTTTTTCTATTAATAAATTTAATGATGAAGCTATAAAGTATTGTTGATAATTAGACAGATAATTAAGATGATAATAATTTTTGTAATATTTCATTAAACAGCCAATTATAAATTTGT
Organism: Bacilli bacterium; assembly: GCA_016302935.1. Classification (GTDB taxonomy): domain Bacteria; phylum Bacillota_I; class Bacilli_A; order RF39; family UBA660; genus JAEDMO01. The sequence goes on from JAEDMO010000046.1 coordinate 5,883, forward strand.
TATAATATACTACTGTTTTTGGAAAGTGAGTTTTGGTTATTACCCTAGATGCTTCATTTAATACTTTGAAATTAGTGCTTCTATCAATAGTATAATCATTATATATTTTTATTATTCTATTTTCATCATACATAGATATTATACTTTTGCTGCCACTTGCTAATTGGTTAGATAAAAACTTGGATAAATCTATATAATTTATATGAACTTTTTCCATAACTTCTCCTTTTTTGATTTACTATTATACAATAATTATTAAATAGTGGCAAATTTTATTAAAAAGTTATTGTCAAAAATTATTTTATATGTTATTATAGTGTTGTTATTTTTATTTGGCGATGTAGCTCAGCTGGCTAGAGCGTCCGGTTCATACCCG
>JAEDMO010000047.1 GCA_016302935.1 Bacilli bacterium
TTTTCTAAGTTATCTTATAAGGTATTACCGGTAATAATGTTTTTTATATTTCTTAAATATAGTTTAAAAATGTTGGCTTTTTTTACATCGTTTTTTACGGTAATATCGATTTCATCTATAGTTTTATTGTTTTCAATTATTTTCAATTTACCAACTACCTCACCTTTTTTAATAGGTGCGGATAAGGTTTTGGTATTAATTTCGTATGTAACATTTCTTTTTTCTTGGGTTTTATTATTTAATATATTAACATCTTTCATTGGGACAATTTCATATGTTTCTTTGTCGGATGCATATATTTTGATGGTACCAACTTTTAGGTCTTTACTCAAGAGTTTTTCTACACTATACATACTAAAACCATAATCCAACATTCCTGTTGTTTCTTTGTTCCTAGTTGATGATTCTGGCTCACCAAATACTACTGTTATTAGACGCATACCATCTTTTGATGCGGTAGCTGTTAAACAATATCCTGCCTCTTTGGTGTAGCCGGTTTTGAGTCCATCTACATTTTGATTAAATCTTACTAATTTATTTGTGTTTACTAGCCAAAATTCTCTATTGGTTCCTTTTCTTAAATAATCTTCATAAATACCAGTATATTCCAATACTTTAGGATGTTTTACTAGTTCTAAGGCAATTTTGCTAATATCATATGCTGATGTATAGTGATTTGCTTCTTCTAGTCCGTGGGGATTTTTAAAATTAGTATTTTTTAATCCTAGTTCTTTTGCCCTATCGTTCATCATTTTTACAAACATTTCTTCTGTTCCGGCGATTTTTTCTCCTAATGCTACGATGGCATCATTTCCGGATGCGACAGCTACTCCTTTAAATAAATCATCAACAGTCATTTTTTCTCCTGTTTCTAATAATATTTGACTTCCACCCATACTAGAAGCATTTTCTGATACAATCACAATATCATCCCAGTTGATTTGGCCTTTTTCTACACTTTCTACAACGAGCAACATTCCCATCATTTTGGTCATAGAAGCAGGTGGAAGTTTTTCGTGAATGTTTTTTTGGTATAGAATTGTACCGGTTGAAGCTTCTACTATTATAGCGGCTTTAGCATTTGGTGCTAGGTCTACTTCCTCAGCATATACAAATGCAGGTATCAATAATAGAGTTAAAGATAATATTATTTTTTTCATATTTCACCTCTAATAATAGATATGTAATTAAATTTAAAAAAATTCTATCATTATATTTGGTCATTTAAAAAGCCAGATTTAATAATTTAATAATCCGACTTTTTAAAATTATTTATTTTCTAATCTTTCTAAAGTTACTAATATTTCATATTCATTTATAGTTAATTTAGTTGAAGCTTTTTTATCTTCTTTAAAATTAAGACAAAGGGTTTCTGATTTTATATATTCCATATTAGTCATTAGTTGATTGATGAGATCTTTATTAGCATCTATATATATATTAATACGATCTTCTACATCAAAGTTTTCTGTTTTTCTTAATTGTTGAATTTTGCTTACAAATTCTCTAGCTAATCCTTCATTTAGTAATTCTTCGGTTAAAGTGGTATTTAGAATTATGAAATTGTTATTTTCAGTAGCTACATTAAATCCTTCTTTGGCATTTATTTTAATATCAATTAGATCTTCGGTTATTTTTATTCCTTCAAACTCTAAATCCATATTATTTCGAATGTTATTTATTTCTTCTTCTTTCAAAGAATTTAAATATTTTACAAATTCAGGCATTTTAGATCCTAAGATGGAACCGGCATTTTTAAAATTAGGTTTAATACTAAAATTCATATATTCATTTAGGTTTTCTGCAAATACTATTTCTTTTACATTTAATTCTTCTTTAATTAAATCGATAACGTCTGCTAGTACTTTCTTGTTTTTTCCGTCGATAATTACTTCGCTAATTGGTTGGCGAACTTTTATTTTGGCTTCTTCTCTAGCGTTACGTCCTAAAGATATTAAATTTCTTACTAATTCCATTTTATTTTCAAGTTCCTCATCAATTAATTTTTCGTCTGGAATTGGGAAAGATGCTAGATGAACTGATTCTTCGTCAGTTAGATTTTGATAAATTTCTTCGGTTATAAATGGTGAGATAGGTGCGACGATTTTGCAGATACCGATTAATACTTCATATGTTGTTTGGTAGACACTCATTTTAGAATTATCTAATTCACTTTGCCAGAATCTTTTTCTATTTCTTCTAATATACCAGTTTGATAAATCATCAGAAACAAATTCAGTAACTAATTTAACTACTTTGTTTAAATCATATTCTTCATAAGCAGAGGTTACATTTTTTATTAATTTATTGTATTTAGATAGCAACCACTTATCTATATTTTCTAAATCACTAGTAGCTACTTTGAAATTTCTTGGATCTATGTTATCGATATTAGCATACATTTGAAAGAATGTATAGGTATTTTTAAGTGGGTTAAAGAATTTAGAATGAACTTCCTTTAAACCGTCTTCATCAAATTTTAATGGAGTCCAGACTGGAGATACATATGGAAGATAGAATCTAACAATGTCTGCTCCATATTTACTAATGATAGTGAATGGTTCAATGGCATTTCCTTTGCTTTTATGCATTTTTTGACCATTCTTATCTAAAAGTAATTCATTTACTAGAACATTTTTATATGGTGATACTCCTTTTATAAATGTTGATATTACTAAAAGGGAATAGAACCATCCTCTTGTTTGATCGATTCCTTCAGCAATGAAATCGGCTGGGAATTGAGTATTAAATAATTCTTCATTTTCAAATGGATAATGATATTGCGCAAAAGGCATTGCTCCAGAATCAAACCAACAGTCAATAACGTCATTTACTCTTGTCATTTCTTTGCCACAAATAGGACATTTTATATAAATATCATCAACATATGGTCTATGTAAATCAATATCTTCGCTTACTTTGGTAGTTGCCAATTCAATTAATTCTTTTTTAGAGCCAATCATTATACTATGACCACATGAACATCTCCATAATGGTAATGGAGTTCCCCAGTAACGATTTCTAGAGATAGCCCAGTCATTTAAGTTTTCTAACCAATTGGCAAATCTTTTTTCACCAACATATTCTGGATACCAATTAACTTTGGAATTTGCTTCTTTTATTTTATCTTTTATCTTAGTGATTTCAAGATAGAAAGATGGTTTTGAGTAGTATATTAATGGTGAATCGCAACGCCAACAATGAGGATAATTGTGAACTATTTTTTGTTTTTTGAATAATTTATCTTCTTTTTTTAGATATTTGATTACTTCTAAGTCGGCTTCAAATACATTTTGTCCTTTCCATAATCCTTCTTTATATTTACCATCGTCCCCGACAGGATTTAGATATGGTAGATTATATTTTCTACCGACATTATAGTCATCTTGACCAAAAGCAGGTGCTAGATGAACGATTCCGGTTCCATCTTCCATAGTAACGTATTCGTCACAGGTTACATAAAAAGCTTTTTTATCAACGCTAAGGCTTGGAATTAATTGTTCATATTCGACATATTCTAATTCGCTACCTTTATATGTTTCTAATATTTCAATATCTTCTCCTAGGATTTTATTTGCTAATTTTTTGGCTAGGATAAATTTGTGTCCTTGACTTTTTACTTTCACATATTCTTCATTTGGGTTTACACATAAAGCAACATTGGCAATTAAAGTCCAAGGTGTCGTAGTCCATACAAGAAAGTATGCATCTTCATCTTTTTTCTTCATACACACTATTACTGTATCTACACTGATTTCTTTGTAACCTTGGGCTACTTCGTGTGTGGCAAGACCTGTTCCACATCTTGGGCAGTATGGTAATATTTTTTGTCCTTCGTAAAATAAGCCAGCATCAAAAAACTTTTTTAATATCCACCACTCTGTTTCGATATAACTGTTATCATATGTCACATAAGGATGTTCTAAATCTATGAATTGACCCATTTTGGTAGTTAGATCACTAAATGCTTTTTCATTAGCCCATACTGTTTTACGACATTCAGCATTGAATTTTTCAATACCATATTTTTCTATATCTTTTTTGCCATTAAAGCCTAATTGTTTTTCAACTTGTACTTCTACTGGTAGTCCATGGGTATCCCAACCAACTTTTCTTAAAACTTTGTATCCTTGCATAGTTTTGTATTTACAAAAGGCGTCTTTTAAGAATTTTGCTACCATATGGTGAAGTCCTGGCATTCCATTGGCAGTTGCTGGTCCATCATAAAAAACAAAATATTTATCTTTATTTTCGATAGATTTATTTAATATATCTTTTTCTTGCCAATATTTTGAAAATGATGCTTCTACATCTTCAACTTTTTCTTTTTTTAGTTCTTTAAACATAATCATCTTTCCTTCCAATAAAAAATCCTTATACTTATGTATAAGGACGAATAATTTACCGCGGTACCACCTTAATTTATAGATAATATCTATACGCTTATAACCGTAACGAGGTTAACGTTTTAATTTACTTATCAATTAAAAACATTAGAAGTGATCTTAATTAAAGGTTATTAACTTCATTTCACCTATTTGAAGCTCTCTTATATAATACTTCTTTAATTACGTCTTCCGCGTTTGTTTTAAATATATCACATACTATATCATAAAATTTCGGTGTTTACAATAGTAAATTTCTAAATTTCTATTTTATCTAGCTCATCGGCGATTTCTAGTTGAGATTGTAATAAACTAGTTACTCTGTTTTTATATACTTTAATATTTTTTCTTATCATATTTACTTCTAATTCCGTTTTTTCTGCTTCTACTAATGCTTCGTGAATAATAGCGTTAGCATTTCTTTTAGCATCTTCAATAATTAGAGCACTTTCTCTTCTTGCTAGTTCTTTCATTCTGTCCGATGTTTCTTGAACGGCAATTATAGCTTTATTTAGTTTATTTTCCATGTCGGTAGCATCCTTAGTTTTATTTTTAAGGATTTCTATTTCTTTGGTGAGATTTTCTCTTTCTTTGATTAAATTGTTATTGTCTTTAACTAATTTTTCAATTCTTTCAATGACAACATCAACAAATTTATTTACTTCTGATTGATTATATCCATTAGGGGAAATGCTAAAATTTTTCACTTATCTCACCTCAAATAATTACTTATTACCATTCAATTTCTGTTTCTTCTTTACTTTTACCATCATCTTCTGTTATTTTTCCTTCAACATTGATATTTTTAGGTGTACATAGGAAAATACCAGATCCTATCTTTTGCAAATCGCCACCGATAGCATATACCGTTCCGCTTAGAAAATCGACAATTCTCTTAGCTTGGTCAGCGGTAATTCTTTTCATATTAACAACAACGGTATTTCTTTTTTTTAAGTGATCGGCGATTTGTTGACTTTCTGAAAATGCTCGTGGTTCTAATAAAATCATTTTACCTCCGTTGTTAGGAATTGTCACATTCTCAGCGTTATAATATTCATCTTCTGCACTTTTGGTGTCATCTTCTTCGGTATTAAACATATTTTTTAATTTGTTAAATGCCATAATTATTCTCTCCTTTTGCCTACTTTACTATTCTTGTAATAATTTTACCATAAAAAAATAAAAAAGACAATAAATCTTTGTCTTTTTTATTAATATTTTTATTCTGCATTAGGTTGGTCAATATTAATGATGACGGTAATTTTCTTTTTGCTTGTGTTTACAAATTCTAAGTAATATTTACCATAACCAGAAAATTCAAATATTATATGTCCATTAGTGGTTCCGTTGCTTCTTATATTTCCAAGATTGCTTAAGGCAGATGTATATTTATTGCTACTGATTATATCTAATTGTAAATTATCTGGTCCAAATACTTTGAAATTGCTGTTCCTAAAACTTTGGGTTTTACTGGTTGTGTTGGTAACATTTACTTCTAGGAATACTAAATCTTGATGTTTTTCTTTTTCGGAAATTGCCTTTCTTAGTGAATAATTTAGAAATTCAATTTCAAAATTTTTAATGTTTATTTTTTCTCCTA
>JAEDMO010000048.1 GCA_016302935.1 Bacilli bacterium
ATGCCGCCAGCGTTCATCCTGAGCCAGGATCAAACTCTCCAAAAAAAAATAATTTCTTTGATTAAGTTTGTTTTTCCTAGCTACTCAAAGTAACGTTTTGCTCAGTTTTCAAAGAACATTTTCTTAATGATTTTAGCACTTTTTTTGAAGTGCATTAATAATATAACAGATTGTTTTTTTAAAGTCAATACTTTTTTTGACATTTTTTTATTTTTTTTTATTTCTTTGCAATCTGTCAGTCCCTTTCAAAAGGTACGCCTAATAATATACCAAAGTTTTTTCATCATGTCAACACTTTTTTTGTTTTTTTTTGTTTTTTTTGACATAAGTTTCAAAAGGTATATTTAATATATCAAAGGGCGGTGATTATGTCAATACTTTTATGCATTTTTTAATATTTTATATCACCTTTCTTTAATATATTATGCTTCCTTTTTAAAAAGTTTCCTTTTCTTCTTTATTGTTAGTAATTTTTTCATATTGTTTGTAATAATTTTCTATTGTTTCTCTATCAAATGGCATCTCTTTAATACGAACCATATCGATTAAGTTACCTAGTTCATATTTTAAGATGAAATCTAATCTTGAAGAATAGTGCATTTGCTTTTTGTGATACTTGTACTCTACTCTATCTAAAATTTTAAAACTACCATTAGGAAACACTCTTAAATCTAGGTCATAGTCTATGTATTTTATGACATGTTCGTCAATTAAAAATGGAGTGGCTATGTTACAATAGAAATATATACCATATTCTTTTAGCTGTCCAATAATGTTAAACCAACGATCTTTGAAAAAAAACATTATTGCTGGTTCTTTGGTTTTCCATACTTTTCCATCAGAATCTATGACATTAGTATGTTTATTACCAAATACGATATAATCATCTTTTATATCAAGAACTACTGCTTCATCCCATTGACGATGTAATTTCCCATTATGTTTGTAGCAATGGATTTCTAATTTATCTCCTACTTTAATATTTTCCATCTAATACTTCCTTTCAGATTTGTAATTATTATACACTATTTTTAATGAAATACAAAATTTTTTTATTTTATTCTTTTAGTTATGATATAATTATTATAAGAATAGGAGGGATTTACTTGATTGTTAATTTTATCAATATTTGTAAATACTTATATTTGTTAATAAAATCACTATTCCTATTTATATTCGATTTTATAAAATGTTTCTTTTTAGGATTTTATGTTTCTTTCTTTTCTTTATTTAAATTTTTCTTTTTAGGTCTTTTTACAGTTATTAGCTTAATACCTAAATATTTTATTATTGGTATTAGAATAATTTTTAAAAAGGAAAAGTGGAAAAGTGAATATTTTAGTAAAGCTATTTTAGGATTATCTATATGCGTTTACTTAATTTGTGTTTTTATTATTTCAAGATGGATTTCTCAAAATATTAGAATTAAATTAATGAGCGAACAGATAATAAACGATACTAATCTTGTTACTAATATACCAATCGAAAGTGAACAAAATGGCAATGTAGATAATACTGATGATAATCAATCAGATATTAATGATACTAATCCTAATTATAAAGTTTATGATTATGAAAAATACAAAGATGTTTCATACTTAAGTGTTGATTTCAGTCAACTTATTAAGCAAAATGATGATACTGTCGGTTGGTTATATATTAATGGAACAAATATTAATTATCCTTTTGTACAGGGAGAAGATAATAGTTATTATTTGACTCATTCTTTTGATAAGAAAAAAAGTTGGGCAGGATGGATTTTTGGAGATTACCGAAACAATATGGATAATTTGAAGACAAATACTATTATTTATGGTCATAATGTTTTAAATAAAAATCTTTTTGGAACACTGCCAAGGGTTCTTAAAAAAAGCTGGTATACTAATCAAGATAATCTTTTAATTAAGATGTCAACACCGAAGAAAAAAACTATTTGGAAAATATTTTCAATATATAAAATAGAACCTGAAGCTTATTATTTGCGAACTGTTTTTGAAGATGATGAACACGAATTGTTTTTAAAAACAATTAAAGATAGAAGTATTTATGATTTTGGTGATATTTTAACTATGCAAGATAAAATTTTAACTTTATCAACTTGTGATAATTCTGGTGATTTTAGAATTGTAGTTCACGCTAGACTTGTTAGTAGTAATTAAAACTCCGATTATTTAAATTAATCGGAGTTTTATTATTGACTTAATAGTGAGATAGCCATTTGTAATTGGTTATCATTAGCATCATTTTTATCTTTATAGTATTCTTTATCTAATTCTACATAATGAGTCGGTTCTAAACCAACTTCGTTTATGAAGTTACCGTTAGGTGTTAGCCATCTTTGAGTTGTATACTTAATCATGCTACCATCTTCCATATCATAGGTTTGTTGTACTGTGGCTTTACCATATGTATTTGTTCCAACGACATAGCCACCGTAAGATTCCTTGATGGCTGAGGCTAAAATTTCTGAGGCTGATGCACTGTTTTTATTTACCAGTACTGCAATATTATATTCTTTATGTTCATTCGTTTTAGAATATTTTATTTCTTTACCAGAAGCATCTTCTAATTGATAGATAATTTTATTTTTAGCTAGGAAGATATCACAAATATCAGTTACTATATCTAGGTAACCCCCACTGTTATCTCTTACATCAATTATTAGACTATTGATGTTGGAGTTTTCTAATTCTTTTAATTTGTTTTTAAATTGTTCTGTTGTTACTTTAGAGAAGATAGATATTTTTAAATATCCAATTTTTCCTTTAGAGGTTTCTATTGTTTTACTTGTTACAGAAGGTATTTCAATATTATTTCGTTCTAGTGTTATTTTTTTTTCTTCTTCATTTCTTAATATTGTCATCGTTATTTTACTTTTGTCACTATTTTTTATGTAGTTAGCAACATCGGTGGAAGTTTTTCCAGTAAAATCTTTTCCATCTACTTTAGTGACGATATCACCAATATTTAAGCCAGCTTTAGAAGCAGGGGTGTTTTCAAATACATTAACTATAATAATTTGTGAATTAGTAGTCATTCCTATTTCACAACCTATTCCTTGGTATTTGCCATTTACTCTTTGCATAAATGATTCGGCTGCTTCTGAATCAATATAAGTAGTATACGGATCGGATACCGATGATAACATTCCATCTATAGCTGATTCTATTAATTTATCTTTATCAAGATCACCATAATATTTATTATTAATAGTATTGTATGCTTCTAATAATTTATTTAATTCTTTACTATTTTTAAAATAATTACCTTTTGTATTTAGATTAATGATCGAAATGGCCATTATGGCTCCTATGCCGATAGAAAAAATCATAATTATTAGGACTTCTTTAAACGAATAACTTTCAACCTTTTTTTTCTTAAATGGCTTTTTTTTCTGCCAAAAGTTTTTAATTTTTTCTTTTAGTGTCTCTTTTTTATTTTTTTTAAATATGTTCATGATGCCACCCTCATTCTATTTTTATTTTAGCATACAAAAAAAAGTTATACAAGGCGATTAAAAATAATTTGTTAATTTAACATAATTTATTTGTATAACTAATATTATTTATTCGTTAATATCTTAACATATTTATACGAGGTATTTTCTTTTATTATTCCCATTTCATATGCTTTAACCAATAATTGTAAATTTGATATTTGATGCTTTAGGTCACTTCCCTTATCAACATCTGCTATAGTAATTCTTGAGGATATGGTTTCTTTAATATCAATGGTTGAATGAATATCTTCATTATTTTTTATAGCGTTTTCAAAATTGCTGAATGGCTCATGGGCAATGATTCGCATGCCGGTTGATCCCGATACTAGTGTATAGCCTGCAATACCGGTTGTTTTTTGGTAAGCTTTGGAGAAACCGCCATCGATTACTATTACTTTGTTGCCGGCTTTTAATGGTGTTTCACCGTTTATTTTTTCCACAGGAATGTGACCATTTATAATATGAGCATTTTGGGTATTGCTAATACCAAAGTTTTTCATAATTTGTTCCATTACAAAAGGACTATCTTGATATTTATAGTAATAATTACGATTTTCTTTATGGGATTTTTTGTCTTTTATTAAAACTCTTTCTAGGGTAGTCATTTTGTCTTTGCCGAAGAAAGGAGAATCTGGTCCACACCATAAATACCACATCAGATCCAGGTCATATTCGGTATTTTTATTTGAATTATAGTATAAAAATCTAACTTTTCGATCTATATAGTCAAATAAATCTTTCCCCGATAATTTTAGTCCATCTAGGTTTACTTCCTTTAAGCTACCATCTTCATTTAAAGGAACTAGAGCATGATACATTAGATTATTATTTTCTATCTTGTACATAGAACCTTTGTTAATAAAGATGCTCATATGTCTTTGTAAAAGTGAACTGTTTTTGAATGATGTGACAAGGTCTTTAATAATTTTATTTTCTTCTTCTGTTAATGTATATGGGTTTTCGCGGTCGATGGTAGGAAAATCAACATCCTCTAAATCATAAGTTACATTATCTATGGTAATAGTTTTAGCTTGATAGTTGATTTGATGAAGCAAACGACGATTTGACATATTATATTCTTTATGATTATCTACTAAAGTGCCTTCTAATTTGTACATAATTACAGATATAGCTTTGTGTATTTTTGCAGATTGCTTGATATTGGGATTGCTATGATACTCTTCGATAGTGGTTTTCTTAGGGCGCCAGATTAGCGCAGATGAATAATTTTTTTCGGCAAAATTGGCTAATGGTCTTAAATTAATGCCATAGATATCTTCTAGTATTTCTAAATTGTTGTGGCGAACACTATTAGTTATTACACCAGCAACGCATATATTACTTCCTAGTGCAGAACCCATCCATAAAATGTCATGATTTCCCCACTGAATATCAACACTGTGGTATTGCTCTAATAAATCCATTATTTTATGAGGTTCTTTTCCACGGTCGTAAATATCACCAACAATATGTAGTTCGTCTACAGCAAGAGCTTTGATAATTGACGAAAGAGCTATAATTAATTTTTCGGCGTAATTAAGTTCAATAATTGATTTAATTATGGCTTGATAGTACTTATCTTTATTTTCTTGTTCTATTTTGTTATTTAATAGTTCATCTATGATGTAACTAAGTTTTTCATTATATACTTTATAAGTTTTTCTTACTTTACTGCGAGTGTAACGTGATGAAAATTTTTTGGTTACTTCTATTATACGAAGTAAATTTTCTTCATACCATTTGTCTTTGTCAGAAATTTCACTTAGGACTAATTCCATTTTTTCTTTAGGATAGTATATCAGTGTTGCTAATGAATCTTGTTCTTCTTTGGATAATGTTTGATCGAATAATTGACTTATTCTATATCTTATCCCACCTGAAGCATTGTTTAGAATATGATAAAAGGCATCAGCTTGACCGTGGAGATCACTCATAAAATGTTCAATGCTTCGTGGTAAGGCTAAAATCGAATTTAGATTGATTATTTCTGTAACAGCATCGTCTATCGTTGGAAAACGATTAGCTAGTTCTTTTAGATATTCTTCTTTTTGATATATGATAGTTTTAATATCTTCCATAGAATCACCTTTATTTTATTTTAAATTTTCAAACCAATGACCTAAAACTACGTTTTCAACTTCATATTTGCCTTTTTGATTTTTCTTAGTAATGACATATGTTTTGTAACCTAATCCATAGTAATAGCCAGTTCCATTATCTTCTACTTCTATTGGAAAACAAAACCATGGTTTTTGGTTTTCATCTACACGAATTTTGTCTACCGAATATACTAATACCCATAAAGCAACTATGACAATCATCCATACTATTTTTTTTGCCATATATCCTCCTTC
>JAEDMO010000007.1 GCA_016302935.1 Bacilli bacterium
ATATTAATATTAATGTTCCAAGTTTAAATTATCAACAACACATAGTTGATATTATTGCATATCTAAAATTTCTTCTACTTTCTTTGCTAACTCTTGATTTTCTTTTAATAAATCTTTTAGTTCATTTGATACAATTTTAATCTGTTCTTCTACTTCCTCCTTGGACATTTCATTGGAATCATCAATTCCTACATATCTTCCAGACACTAATGAATAATCATTTGCTCTAATTTCTTCTAAACTAGCAGAATAACAATAACCTTTTATATCTTCATAGTTTTCATTCTTCAACCAATTATGATATATATTGGCTGTTTCTTTAATTTCTTCTTTACTTAATTCTCTAATCTTTCTATCAATCAAAGTTCCTTTCTCTCTTAAATCAATAAAAAGAATTTTATCATCTTGTGTTTTTTGTTTCCTTAAAAACCATAATGATACTGGAATACCTGTTGTATAAAATAGTTTATCTGGTAATGTAATTATACAATCAACAATATCATCCTCTATCATTGCTTTTCTAATATTATATTCTTGTGTCTGGCTTGTAGATAAACTACCATTTGCTAAAACAAAACCGGCAACACCTTTTGGTGATAATTTTGAAATCATATGTTGAATCCAAGCATAGTTAGCATTTCCTTTTGGTGGAACATCATATTTCCATCTAGGATCTTCTAGTAATGACTCTTGACCATAATCTTTAATATTAAATGGTGGATTGGCAAGTATATAGTCTGCTCTTAATGCTTTATGTTTATCGTCGTGGAATGTATCTCCATTTGAATCACCTAAATCGGCTTCAATTCCTCTAATTGCTAAATTCATTTTTGCTAAACGCCAAGTTGTAGCATTTAGTTCTTGTCCATAAACAGAGATATTATTTATATTTCCTTTATGTTCATCAACAAAATTTGCTGATTGAACAAACATACCTCCCGAACCACAGCAAGGGTCATATACCTTACCATTAAAAGGTTCTATCATTTCAACAAGTAATTCAACAACACATCTTGGAGTATAGAACTCTCCACCTTTTTGTCCTAAATTTCTTGCAAATTTACCCATAAAATATTCATACACCTTGCCAAAGAAATCACCACCAGCATTTGTTGTATCTAACTTATTTGTAAATAAATCAATCAGCTCACCTAGTCTTCTTTGGTCAACTTCTAGTTTTGAATAAGTTTTTGGTAAAATGTTCTTCAATTCAGGGTTTTGTTTTTCAATAGCAATAAAAGCCTCGTCTAATACTTTTCCTAATTCCTCAGATTTAGAATATTTAGAAATATAACTCCATCTTGCTTCTTCTGGTATCCAAAAGACCATATTTTTTGAGTATTCATCTATATCATTTTCATATCCTTTTCCCTCATCAACAAGTTCTTTATATCTAACATCAAATTTATCTGAAAGATATTTTAAAAATATCAATCCAAGTACAACATGCATATAATCTGCTGCTGCAAGTCCTCCACGAAGTTTATTTGCAGAGTCCCATAGTACGTTTTCTAATTTTTCTGTACTCATATTTTCCTCCTCTTACTTTTTATTTACCTTTAAAGATTGTTTAATCAATGGTATAAGATTATCAATATCTTCTTCAGAAGAAACCTCAACTCTATAATCGCCATTTCCCCAATGTCCTACTTTTGTAATATCTTGGGCTATATTTAGTGGGTCGACAAGAGTACCTTTTTTTAGATTAATGTCTACTTTTAACTTATTTTGATTAAATTCTATATCTACTATATTTCTTCTGCCTTTAAAAGCCACATAAACTTTTTTTACATCTATATCAATATCATCTAATTCTAATATTTTACTTTTAAGTGATTCATATAATTTTTTTGTCTTTTCCGAAACCTTATTTAAATGGTCTTCTTCAGTATACACTTTTATTTCCTTATTTACTTCTTTTTGCTCACTTTCAACATCAAATTCCTCTATTCTTACATTGCTGGTTTTCCTTATAAAATCAATATCAATAATATCATTTTCATATCTAGTTACTTTAATTAAATCAACAGGTATATTTTTAAAATCTGTTGCATTTAATTGATATGGTGTAAAAATTGGTGATACAAATATAATTCTTGATTGACTCCAATCTATGTCATTAATTGTTAGTGATGATTTTGTAATTGTATTATACTGCAAAACAAAATCTGCTTTTCTTTCTAACAATAACTTTAAATATGTATATCCTTGGTCAACTAAACTATGATTTTTTACATTTTTATATTCTATAATCTTAAATGACTTAGACTCATTATCAAAGGCTAGCGAATCTATCCTAAAATTTCCAACTGTAAATTCAGTACAAATAAACTTAAATCCTAAAATTTGTTCTAAATTATTTTCAAAATATTTTTGTAATTCTTTTTCATTTTTAAAGTCATCTTGCTTTAATTCTTTATTACCTATTAATATCACTAAATATCACCTCATAAATCTACATAATAATTATAACACATATTTCGAGATTTTAAGTAGAGTTTGGGAGTAATCCCACAAAAGAATTTCGTGCGGGAGTACAAATTCAGTGCTGGCTAGACAATAGATTCACTCTCAAAATAATTAGTTGCACTTAAAAAACTCTATCAATTTGATTTGATAGAGTTCTCTTTTTAATAAAATTTCTTTAATATCATTGGATTATCTTTTACTATTTTTAAATTATATTTTATTCTTAATATCTTCTTTATAGATGGTATAAGTTTATCTATATCACATCTTACATTAAATACATCTATTGCAGAATTAATATGGTTATAAAGTGGTGCTTTTGATAATGCTTTCTTGTAAAAAGTATCTGCTATATAAAAAGCAACTACATCTGGTATTACAAATTCTTTTAGATAGTTATCATAATTAATGCATACTGGTAAGTATATTTTTTCAAATTCTTCATCAGTTATATCACACATAGATATAATCCTTTGAAATTATTTCTTCTGCAATATTTTTAATATTATTCATTTTACCTATCCATAACATTTGATTACTACTTTTTAATTCTTCAGTAATATTTTCTTTTTCAGTGAGTTCCTTAATTAACTTCTGCACCTTCTCCATAACAGTAGTATCGATATTATGGAGATATTCATTTAATTTATCATTAACAAGTAAATCAAAATATAATCCTGACTTTTCTTTCTTAATATAATTTAATCTCAATAATCCATACTTTCCTACATTAAATCTTTCTTTATCTTCTAATATTAAATCTGGCAATAAATAATCATCTTTCTTAGTGTAACTAATATTCATAACAGTTCTCCATTTCTTTCTAAATTTATTTAGCTTTAATTGTTATACATTCGTTACACAATGACTATCGCCACCACCCGCATTCAAGTGATTAGATATCACCACCACATTAGGATTATTTCCAAAAGCATCCAAAATAATATTCGTTCGTTCGGTAGGGGCCAAAGTAACATCATCATTTCTAGTAATTGCCACAGGTATCCCTAATTCCCTAAACCTATCATACATATATTTCGATATTAATAAATTGTAATCCTTCTCTTGAAGATTATTTCCTAAAGCCCCAGGATCACTACCACCATGACCAGGATCTATTACGACCATATAATCACCCTTTCACCATAGTTTATGTAAATATACAAAAATAGTTAAAAGTTTGTAATACAATTAAACAAAAATTAAAAAAATGCAAATGCAATTCCAAAATTTACATTCACATTTCAAATTTAACATAATCACAATCAATATAAATACATATACTAATTATCATTTTTCACTAACTTGACATTTACACTCTTTTTATCTGCCCCACGATAATATTTTAAAGTAATCGTATCCCCAGGTCTACTCTTATAAAGCACATAACGAAATTCAGCTATACTGTTAACATCCTCATCATTAATTTGATATATAACATCTCCTTTTTGAAGACCAGCTTTATAAGCAGGAGAATTCTTTTCAACCTCAGTAATAACCACACCAGAAGTAACAGAAGAATCAATATTAATTCCATAATATCTCAAAGAATACGGATTACTAATATCAAGCATTCCAATACCAATATAAGGTCTAGATATCTTCTCTCCTTTTTCTAAAATTTCAGCATAATAAATTGCATCCTCAATAGGAATAGCAAATCCCATACCTTCAATTTCATTCTCAACTAATTTTAAAGAGTTAATTCCTATTACTTCACCATTAATATTAAGTAACGGTCCTCCACTATTTCCGGGATTGATTGCAGCATCCGTTTGCAACACTTTCATAATCCAATCGCTGGTTGAACCACTCGTTAAAGATACCGCCACCAATCTATCCTTATTAGAAAGTATTCCCCTAGTAACAGTACCACTATATTCTGAGCCTAAAGGGGACCCAATAGTAAAAACAGTATCCCCAAGTCTCATCTTTGTACTATCACCTAATGAAACCACAGATAAAACAGTATCATCTTTAACAGTTAAAACAGCAATATCAGAATAAGTTTCCTTACCTAAAATATCTGCAGTAGTAGTAGTACCATTACTATAAATAATTTTAACATTATTAGCACCATCAACAACATGATTATTAGTCATAATATAACCTTTACCGTCTGTTTTCTTATAAACAAATCCTGTTCCCGTAGACTTTAAAGTATCGTTATTATATGCTTCAATTACCACAACAGCATCATAAACTTTTTCAACAGCATCAGCAATACTATTATCAACAACCTCTACACTTTTAATATTTTTAATAACGTTTTCAGTAGTCGGATTAAAATTAACAACCACCAAATAAGTTCCAATCACCCCT
This sequence comes from Bacilli bacterium, assembly GCA_016302935.1. Taxonomy (GTDB): domain Bacteria; phylum Bacillota_I; class Bacilli_A; order RF39; family UBA660; genus JAEDMO01. Next base: position 4,792 of record JAEDMO010000007.1, read on the forward strand.
ACAAAGAAAGCAACAACACTAGAAACAATACAACCAGCAATATTCTTTTTCATATTTCCTCCTACATATTAATTAATTCCATATAATTTTCTGGAAAACCAATTCTATCCAAAATTTTAGCAAGTGGAATAGACTTAATTACCCCAGACAATTTTCCAATTTCATAATCTATCTCACGCATCATAAGTCTAAACTCTGCATCCGTAAGTAAATATTTCAAAATAATAACAACTGCAAAAATATCATTCTTACCATATATATACTCATCATCCATTTGCAAAATACCGAGTTTTTCGTGATATATATTATTATCTATACTCTTATCAGTTCTATGATCATACAAAATATCCTCATGAGCACACAAATTACGATAGTTAGCTAAAATAGGTAAAAAATCCTCAAGTTGACTAACCTCAACATCATAAATATCAGCAATACCAACTTTATCCTCAGGTTTTAATACCGTAAACAAATCACTTATCACCCCAAATGAAAGCAACTTAACCAACACCCATAATGGAATATACCCATAATTAGTAATATAATGCATCGTTGCCGTATGTTGTTGCCCATTGACTCTAATTTGCCTTTTCATCTTATTAATAAGGTCCTTTACCCTTCTAGACTTATCAGGATCATTAGTAAAATTCTTAGCATTAAGATAATCTTTCTCACGATAACCATATTTTTTAGATAATTGATAACTAATAATTGACTTCATATTATTCTCAACAATTAACAAATTTTTAAAAATAATATTTCTAAGATAGCGATCGAACAAAAATATTGAATATAATTCCCTAAAAGTAGAACCCACCACAAAATTTCTATCCTGTGGTGATTTCATAAGCAAATGCCTATAACCATTAATAAAAAAATAATTCTCCCTAAGCAAAATATCAATGCATTCATCTCTATCCTCAATTAATAGGCCCTTGCTCTCTAATATATCAACTTGTTCTTGAAGCGTTTTAAACTTCTTATCCATACTACCACCTTAATAATTATAACATATTTTATATCAAAAATAAATTAAAAGTATGGTCAAATTATGAAAAATTATGTGTCTGTTTAATAAACCATCTTATCCCTTTATTTACAATATTAAAAACATCTTCACCATACACAAGTTCTCCATATTCAAAAACATCACCCAGCCTTTTAATATTAATCTTTTCCACTGGTTCAAAATAATACCTATCATTATAAAAATAAATATTTCCCTTTAAACCCAATTTAACAATATCAAAATAATCCATCTCAAATAAAAAAATACTATCAATATGGATTATTAATTTAACATCAAAATAATTACTATCCCAAAAATTATACTTTATCTCAAAAACGATCCCATAATAATCATTAAAATAAACATCAAAAATACAAAGACCACTTTTTATATCAATAAAAGGTTTATTTTTTAAAATTTCCTTTACCAAAATAATAATTTTCTCATAATCATCCCCAATAAAGTAATTAGGATACTTTAACAAATATAAGCCATCTTTACACACTATATCCTTCAACATATCACCCAATATAAATTATGAAATTATTAAAAAAATGACAAAAAAACTATTAATTAACATTATTAATCAATAGTTTATCTAATTCATTATATACTTCTTGTTTACCAACCTTAGTAATTGAAGAAAAAAGTATTAATTCATTTTCATCTTGCATATTTAAAACTTTAATAATCTGTTTAACATTTTTATCACGATTATTCTTAGTTACTTTATCTACTTTCATAGCCACAACCTTAAGTGGTATATTGTAATGTTTCAAAAAATTATACATCAAAACATCATCTTCCGTTGGTTTGTGCCTAAAATCAATAAGCATAAAAACCAATTTCAAATTTTCCCTATTCTCCAAATACTCCTCGATCATCATACCAAATTTTTTCTTCAAATTTTTATTTACCATCGCAAATCCATAGCCAGGAACATCAACAAAATAAAACTCTTCATTTACTAAATAAAAGTTTAAGGTTTGCGTTTTCCCAGGCTTACTAGAAGTTCTTGCATAATTTTTTCTGCATATCAAAGTGTTAATAAAACTGCTTTTCCCAACATTACTACGACCAACCAACAAAAACTCCGGTAACTGATCGATAGGATATTGACTTCTTCTAACAGCACTAACCATTAAAGATACACTGTTAATTTTCATAAAAAATCACCAACAACATTATACTATAAAAAATATATTTTTACAAATATATTTATATAGTAATACTTAACACCAATTAAAATTATATGAATATAATAAAAATGATTGAAGGAGGTAAAAATGAAAAAAATATGGTATGGTATAGCAATAACTATAATTGCTATATCAGTAGCAACTATTACTATAATAAATGGAAAAGAAAAAAATAATTTAACTAAAATTAAATTAGCTGAAGTAACTCATAGCATATTCTATGCCCCACAATATGTAGCAATAAATGAGGGATATTTTGAAGATGAAGGATTAGAAATTGAATTAATTTTAACACCAGGTGCCGATAAAGTAATGGCTGCAGTTTTATCTAAAGATGTGGATATCGGATTTTCTGGCAGTGAAGCAACAATATATGTCTATCAAAATGGTGAAAAAGATTATGTTCAAACATTCGCCGGATTAACACAAAAAGACGGTTCATTTTTAGTAGCAAGAAAAAAATATGACAATTTCAAATTAGAAGAATTGAAAGGCAAATATGTAATTGGAGGTCGTGCTGGAGGTATGCCTGAAATGACATTTGAATGGGCATTAAGACAAAATGGAATTGACCCCCAAAAAGATTTAATCATAGACACATCAATTGCATTTGCCGCTATGCAAGGAGCATTTATTGGAGGAACAGGTGATTTTGTTACCTTATTTGAACCAAATGCCACAAGTGTAGAAAAAGAAGGCCTGGGCTACGTAGTAGCATATATTGGGGAATTAGGAGGTAATGTCCCATATACCGCATATAACGCTAGAAAAAGTTATATTGAAAACAACCCAAAAATAATTAAATCATTTTGTAACGCCATTCAAAAAGGTTTAGATTATGTAAAAAATAACAATCCTGAAACAATAGCTCAAAAAATAATTAGCTTTTTCCCAGATACTTCCCATAGTGATTTAACCAAAATGATAGAAAGATATAAAAATGGTAACGCATGGAAAGAAAAAATTAATATTAATGAAGAAGAATGGAATCACTTACAAGATATCATGATAGCGTCAAAAGAACTCACTGAAAAATCACCTTATGACAAATTAATATACACTAAATATTTCAAATAAAATGAATAACAATATATTAATCATTAACAATATTAGCAAAAAATATCACAATCAAAAAGAAGAAATAACCGCCATTAAAGACTTAACTCTAGAAGTAAAAGATGGCGAATTCATCGCTATAGTAGGTCCATCCGGTTGTGGAAAATCTTCTCTCTTATCTATTCTATGTGGTTTAGAAAAAAAATCAAATGGAAATATCATTTTCCCAAATCCCCATAAAAGCAAAATTGGTTATATGCTCCAACAAGATTCTCTTTTCCCTTGGTTAACAATATTTGAAAATTGCTTAATAGGTTTAAAAATAGAAAAAAAACTAACCAAAGAAAACATACAAAAAGTCAAAGATCTATTAAAAACATACGGATTAAAAGACTTTATGAATAGTTATCCTAAAAGTTTATCTGGTGGTATGAGACAAAGAGTTGGATGAATATAGTATAGACACAGGTAGTAATTAAGAAAAGTTGCTTATAGCCCATAAAATAAGGGAAAAATCAATATTTAATCTTTTTGATTTTTCTAAAAAATAGAATTTTAAATTGAAAATTTTATTCAAGATTTAAGTTAATTTTAAAAGTATAAACAAAGAAAAGAGGTATAATATGTTGTTAGATAATAATACTAAAAAAGTTTTTGATTTAATAGATATGTATGATAATTTAAATAATGTTGATAAAGTTAGGTTAGCAATTTATTTATTAAAAAATAAAAACTTCTACATTAATTTTAATATTAAAGATATAATTATATTATTAAAAGAAGTATTAAATAAACTAGATTCTAGTAATAGTAAAAATATTGTTAATTTTGCTAAATATAAGCATCTATTACTTTTTTCAGCCAAGTATTTAGAACTAACTGAAAAAGAAAAGAAAAATTTTACAATAGAAATGCTATTTAATCTTTTTGAAACTGATTTTAAAGATAAAATTATTAATAAAGAAATTAATAAACATTTAAATGTATATGATTATTGTTATGCTATATTAAATAAGTAAAATAAATCCCTAGTAGCTTTAATAGTTACTAGGGATATTTTTTTATCTACTTCTACCTTTGATTTCTACCGCATTTTGTTCTTGTAATATTGCTCTATAATCAAAAATATTTGTAATCATTGAAATCGGAATAGGATTTATTTGAGGTGATGATTTCATATGTCTTACATAAATATCATCAGTCATTCCATATCCTCCATCTCTTGCAGGAATAAAATAATTTTTATAAGCAGGACATTCAATAATTATAAATCCGTATTCATTACAAGGCATAGCACCACCTAAATACCAATCTATTCCTTGATTATTTTGCCCTTCAATATAATCTGTTCTTCTATTATCAAAAATATAACCTTTTTGTTTATACAGTTCTAAAACATTTTCAGGAACGCATCTATAGCAATAATCTGGTTTACACTGATAATTTCCAATTTCTTTAATCACATGATCTCTAACACCTGCTTTTAACTTTTCTTGTAATGTTAATTCCTCACCCAGCAGTTGCTTTTCTTGTATTTTTCTTCTTTCATCATCATTAGATAACGGCATATTAAAAACATTATATAGCTCCATTTGTACCTCCATACTATTATTAGTATATACCTAAATTATATTGAATAATGATAAAAATCCTATTATCGCAATTATTATGATGATAAATGTAAATAATAAATTTATTTTACCTTCTTTTGCCACATACTTTATAGTTTTTTTATCATTTTCAATTTGTGGATATACTAAATAAAATTTTTTAAATATTTTATGTCTTATTACACACCAATCATTTAAATTCATTTTAACATCGTCAGTTGTATTTTTTATAAATAATGAATACGCATCTGTATTACAAACTCTTACTAATAAATAATCATATTTTCTATCACTTCTTTTAATATTAATCGAGCCAGTTTCTATGATTGATAAATCCCCTTTTATATCAATATATAAAAGACTTTTTATGCATGACATAATTCTATACTTAAAAATTTTTAATACAGGTAAAGCAATTAAATTAGATTCTAAATAATGGATGTATTGTATATAATTATTTTCATTTACAATTTTTGTTGACATTTTTTACCTTCCTTCTTTTATAGATCAATTTTTATCCTTTTCATTAGAATTTACAGTTAAATAATTGCTAATATTTCCTTTATCATCTTTAATCCAAATATAATATTTTTTATATCTATAAATTGATATTGAAGCAATATTATTTTCTATTTTATTCCAACATAAATTTTTAGAATCTGGTTTTGATTTAGTTGATTTTACACAATATTCTATTGGATCACCAGATGTTGTGATATATAATTTACCATCATGAATTTCAACAGTTTCTATTTTCGCACTCATATCATCTCCAACTTTTACATAATATGAATTGCTTTCCTTATTATTTGGCAAAATGTTATAGGCAACAACAAAAGCGAATACACATAAAACAAATATACCAGAAACTATTATAAAAGTAGTTGAATTATTATTTTTCATTATTTTTTACCTCCGTATAATCTTTAAATAATTTTACATATAATGGTTTAACTAATTCTCCTAGTACAAATACAGCAAAACATATACCTAGTGTAATTAAAACATTATTTATTCCTATATTATCTACTATAAAGAATTTTGATAATCCTGTAGTTAAGACAATAATTTGAATTACTACTATTACCGCTAATCCAATAGATAATCTCTTATTATCAAAAATATTTTTATTTAGAACTGATTTTTTAAGATTTCTACATGTTAGAGAATATAGCAATTCATTTGCTATTAAAAATATAAACATTAAAGAACCAGCAGTATTTACATCATAATTTTTTGAATAATATATAAATAGTACTAGCATTACAGCAGATCTAACAATAGCACTTATTACAATTTTTGCCGTTAAAAAAGGAGTAAAGAAACTTGAATTAAATCTATTAGAAGGCATATTTTCCATTACATCTTTTTCACTTTTCTCAAAAGCAAGCATAATTGCTGGAATAGAATCAGTAACTAAATTCAACCATAATAATTGAAGTGTTGTAAACATTTCCATATTCATAAGCATAGAAGCAAAAACAAGTATAACTTCAACAATGTTTCCCGCAAGCAAATATAAAATTACTTTTTTAATATTTGTGGTTATTCTTCTACCTTCTTCAACACCATCTACAATTGTAGAAAAACTATCATCAACTAAAATACAGTCAGCAACTTTTTTTACAACTTCAGTACCAGTAATTCCCATACCTATACCAATATCAGCTTTTTGAATTGCTGGGGCATCATTTACTCCATCTCCTGTCATAGCAACTACATAACCAAGTGATTGTAACGCTTCAACAATTCTTAATTTTGTACTAGGTGTAATTCTAGCATATACTTGATATTTTTTTACAGCATCAAGAAGTTCATCATCTGTCATTTTATCGACGAATTTACCTTCAATTGCTTTATCATCAGTATCAATTATATTAACATCTTTAGCTATTGCAATGGCAGTATTAATACTGTCACCAGTTATCATAACGGGTTTTAATCCTGCTTTATGACAAATACTAATTGCACTTGGAACACTTTCTCTTGGAGGATCCATCATTCCAATTAGTCCAATGAATGTCATATCATGTTCTGGATCATCAATGTTTTGATTTTTAAATGCAAAGGCAAGTAGTCTTAATGATTTCCTAGATTGCTGTTTTTCAATATCAAATATCTTTTGTCTATATTCAGGACTCATCATATATATTTTTCCATTTACAATATAGTGATTACAATTATTTATAACTGAATCCAAGCTTCCTTTTGTAAAAGAATATATTTTTTCATCCATATTATTTATTGTTGTCATCATTTTTCTATCAGAATCAAACGGATACTCTTTTATTCTTGTTTTATTATTTAATGGAAAATTAATATTTTCTAAATATTTATAAATTGAAACTTCGGTTTCATCACCTATATAAATATCATTGTTCTTTACAACATTTTGGCATAGTGATGCACACCATTTTAACAAATCACTATTAGGAATATTATCATTATCGCTATATAAGTTTTCATTAACATATATAGATTTTACCAACATCTTATTTTGTGTTATTGTTCCTGTTTTATCCGAACAAATTATATCAGTTGATCCAAGAGTTTCAACAGAAGCAATTTTTCTTATAATAACATTTCTTTTTGCCATAGCACTCATTCCAAGTGATAATATAATGGTTATTATTGAACTCATTCCTTCAGGTATTGCAGCAACAGCAAGAGATATTGATAGCATTAAAATATCAAAAAAATCGTTTTTCATAAGAAGTCCTAAGCCCATCATAACAATAATAATTGCAAGAATTATATACGTTAATACTTTACTTATTTGATTTACCTTTTTTTGAAGTGGTGTTATATCTGCTTTTTTATCAATTAAACTTATTGCTATTTTACCTAACTCTGTATTCATACCTGTTGCACATACAAGAACAAAAGCATGACCATTAGTAACGTTGCAACCAGCATAAACCATATTTTTTCTTTCATATAATTCTTTTTCATCGGTTATATTTTCACTATTTTTCTTTATTGATTTAGACTCGCCAGTTAAGGTAGATTCATTTATCTCTAAACTTTCAGAAGATATGATTCTAGCATCAGCTGAAACATAATCGCCAGCTTCTAATTCTATTATATCTCCAATAACAATATTTCTAACATCAATAGATTCTTTTATACCATTTCTTATAACATAATTATTGGTTATAAACATTTTATTTAATTCTTGAATAGCAACATCTGCTTTCTTTTCTTGAATAAAGCTCAATACTGCATTAATTATAACTATAATAATAATTATTATTGAATCAACATAAGATTCATGCTGAATATATGATATAACAGCTGAAAATATAGAGGCAAAAATAAGTAAAATAACCATAAAATCTTTAAATTGCTCCAAAAACAATGCTATATTTGATTTTTTCTTTTGTTCGGCTAATTTATTCTCACCATACTTTTCTAATCTTTTCTTTGCTTCTTCTTCAGTAAGACCTCGTTCACTAGATTCTAGTCTTTTGTATAATTCATTCACAGTTTCATTATAATAATTTAATTTCTTTTCTTCTTTCATATTTTTTAACTCCTTTAAATTCTAATCAACAATATAAGACGCCACAAATAGCAATATTACAAAAAGTAATAAGGCAAAGGCAATAATTGTACCTATATTTATTAAAATATAATGTGTATTACTTTTTAATCTACATCCACAGTTTCTACAATACAAATCTGTATTTCTATTTGTTCCTCCACAGTTATAGCATGTTTTCATATGTATTTTCTCCCTATAATTTTTGCTTAATTATTTGTATAATTTCATAACTGCTATTCTTCATATTTTCCTTATGAAGATAATAATCATGTATAGCTTCAGCAATGGTTTCATCAGCAATTAAATTACCATTTTTATCTTTAACACCAGCATATTTTGAAATGGTTAATGCAAAGTCTTCAATATTCAAATTCAAATTATATTTATTGTTATAATTTTCTAAAGCTTTATAGATTATTGACAAAGAAAATTCTCCTGTATCAAAATCATTCATAACATTATTTATTTTTTCTTCATTTTCTTCAGTTACAAATGTAATATTATTTAAATTATTTTGTCTTAAAAACATCGTGAAAGAAATATAATGTCCAAGTTCATGAGCAATAGTGCTTTCCCAAGTTGCATCATTAACATACCATCCACTTCCAACAACACTTGATATCGGTTCATTCATAATATCTTCATTTAAAAAATAATAACTATTTAAAAGTATTTGAGTTTTATTTACTTTATTATATTTCGTAATATCTTCATTGGCATTAACAAATTGAAACATAGGTTGAAAACGAGCAATATATTCTTTATTAGTTGAAGCATTTGTAATAGATATGTTGGTCAAAGCGCCAGATATGTTAGGAAATAGATTATACATTTCTTCAATTACACCAATTATTTTTTTTGAAACATTGTCTGATGCATCACAAAAACTTACTATGGGAATAGAGGTTTTATTTTGTATTTCATATTCATATTGTGATGTTTCAATTTTATGACTACATTTCCAACTTTGATTATCTAAATCCTCTATTATCAGGTTCAATGCCTCATCATAGCTGTTGACTATTTTATTGCTATAAGAGTTATTAGTATTTAATATTGAAACATTGTAACCATAAATATAACCATTTGCTTTTCTTTTCAAGTAGAAAAACGGCTTATATAAATCATTTCCTCTTATGATACTAATCATAAAGAAACTAATAAAAGCAAGTGATGCAACACTAACCATAACAGAAAAATTATCTTCTTTTTTTACTGCTGCTCCGTTAAGAATGTTCTCAACATTTTCTTTATTTCTTATAAAAGAATATCCTTTTGCAGTCCAATGACCACATTTATAGCAAAAATTATCGTCTTTTTCTATTTCATCAGCATCACAATATTGATTTAAACAATTCATAATTTATCACCACTAAATATTCCACTACTATAAATAAAGTATAACACATTTTACTAAAAAAGTGTACATATCGTAAATTTTTCTTAAAAATACTCTACAAGAACAAGTCTATTCTAAATTAAAAGGTAATAAAATATATTATAATGATGGCAAGAATACCAATCTATTAAATGGTGATATCATTACGAGTGGAAAAGATTTTTTTCAAAGTTTGGGAATGAAGTTTAAAGAAAGTAACAGAACTCATCAAGTTGGAAAAGACAAAGGTAAACCTATTCTAGTACCTGATATAAAATCTAAAGAAGATATACCAGAAAAAGTAAAAAAATTTTTTGATGAAAGTTATAGTTTTTTAGAAAATCTTGTTGGTAAAGATAATGTTATTTATGCTGAAATACACTACGATGAAGATACTCCACATTTACACTTTTATTTTATGCCGATTGTAAGTGTTGTTAAAAGAAAAGTATTTGAAACCGATTCAAATGGTAATATAGTTTATCGCGAAGGTATAGATAAAAAAGGTAATAAAAAAATGTATCCAGTTCAAAAAAAGGATATAAATGGAAAAAATATTTTTAAAACTGAAACCGGAAAATTTTTAAATTGTGATCAGTTCTGGAAAAATTTAGGTGGGAAAACTTCTTATGCAAAAATACAAGATGATTATAATAAATTCATTACTGAAAAAGGTTATAATCTCTTTCGTGGTGTTATCGGTGATAATAAACATCATAAGACTAAAGTCGAAAAAGAAATTGATGATTTAAATGACAAAATTAAAGAAATGAAAACTGAATTTGAGAGAAACAAAAAATTAAATGATATAGAAATAGAAACTACAAAAGAAATTTCAAAAATAGATTCAAAAGATATTTTAAATCCAGTGAAAAGAAAAGTTGTTGGTTATAAAGAAGAAGATGTTAATAAATTGATTGACTATTCTAAACAAATTCAAAAACAGAATTCTAATAATCAAGGTATTATCAAGAAAAAAGATGTATTAATAAATGAACTTACTGATAAAGTGGAAACACTACAAAGTGAGAATACTAAATTAAAAGATGGTCGTGCTATTAAAGAACGAGATACCAAAATATATGAGCAACAACAAACTATATCTAAACAAAAAAATATAATCAAAGAAAAAAATTCAATAATAGAAAAGTTAGAAGAAAAAGTTAATGAAATACAAGAAACATTTAATAACTTTAAAGAAAAAATGTTTAACTTCTGTGATAAGATTTGTAGAGCTTTAGGTCATAAAATAGGAATTCATTTTTCTAAAAATAGTGAAATTAATTATAATGATATGGAATACTATGCTAAAAATATTAATCGTAAGTATGAAAAAAGTGAAAAAAATAAATCTGATGATTTTGAAATAGGAATGTAAGTATTTTAACTCTCAATATTAAAAAGACTTTTGTAACCAAAATAAAAAAATATGTGTTGTATAAATGTGATAATAAAATTAATAATAACCTTTTTATAAAAAATGTACCAAAATTAAAATTAATAATTAAGTAGTGATTGGAGGATTGATAGTATGGAAAAAAGTTTACAAAAAAGTTATTACAAATGTCTTTTTATCTCCCAAACTTGAATATGAAAGGGGTAAACAATGACATACAATATTATTGATATTGTGGATAAAAATTTAACTGATACTAAATTAAAAGAAATAATTAATAAAAAGTTGTATAAAATCATTGAACTAATGGAGTTTAATGTTAATTATTCAGAATAGATGTTATAATAGTATTGGTTATAAGTTTAACTTAAAACTTAATTATTGCCTTGAGTTAGGAGGTAATAGTTATGAATGAAATGGAGAGTGTTGAGAGTAAGAAAGTATTAAGAGTCGGTATTTATTTAAGATTATCTAATGAAGATAGAGATAAAGCTAATAAAGAAGATGATAGTGAATCTATTAAGAATCAAAGAAATATGCTTATTGATTATATTAATAGACATCCTGAATTTGCATTAATAGATGAATATTCAGATGAAGACTTATCTGGTGCTGGAACTTATAGACCAGAATTTGAAAGACTAATTAGAGATTGTGAAAGCAGAAAACTTGATATTGTATTATGTAAAAGTCAATCAAGATTTTCAAGAGATATGGAAATCGTTGAAAAATATATTAATAACAAGTTTAAAGAATGGAATATTAGATTTATTGGTTTATCTGATAATGCTGATACTGAAATTTTAGGTAATAAGAAGTCAAGACAAATAAATGGTTTAGTTAATGAGTGGTATTTAGAAGATGTTTCAAATAATATAAGAAGTGCTTTTAATTCCAAGATGAAGCAAGGAGAATTCATTTCTCCTTTCGCCTCATTTGGTTATGAAATTGATCCGAATGACAATAACAAATTAATAGTAGATCCAGTTGCATCTGAAATTGTAAAAAATATCTATAATTTATATCTAACAGGTTTAGGGTTTACAGGTATTGCTAAATACTTAAATAGTAAAGAAATACCTTGCCCATCTCTTTATAAATACCGAAAAGGTATTAAATTAAATGTAATTAGTAATAGACCTCGTGAAGAAATAAAATGGACTACAAATGCCATTAAAACAATTCTAACAAACGAAGTTTATCTAGGACATTTAATACAAGGTAAAAGAACTACTGTTAGTTATAAAAATCATAAGATTAGAAATAAAGATAAAAGTGAATGGATAAAAATTGAAAATACTCACGAAGCTATCATTGATGAAGAAACATTTAGCAAAGTACAAATTGCTATGAAAGAAAGAACTAAACCTATGAAAGCGACAGGTGTTGTTCATATCTTCTCTGGTAAAGTATTTTGTTTAGAATGTGAACATTATATGAGAAAAAAGAACTCTACTAAACATGAATATCTAGTATGTTCTGGAAATCGTGATGGCTATGATGATTGTATAAATAAGTCTTCAATTAGATATGATGAACTTGCAAATCTAGTATTAGATGCAATTAATAAGAAGATTCAAAAGTTTTATGATGAAAATGAATTAGAAAATTTAGATTCAAAAAAGAAAGAAAATAGATTTAATAAAAAAATTATATCTTTAGAAAAACAACGAGATGATATTAATAATAAAATTTCTAAAACAAGAAATTATTTAAGAAATCTTTACGAAGATAAAGTTAATGGTGTTGTTACACCAGAACAATTTAAAGATTTGATTACAAATTATAATAATGATGAAGATACCTATAAAGACCAAATTAAATCTATTAATAATGAAATTGCTTATTACAAAATGAAAGAAGAATCTTCAAAGAATAATAAAGAGATATTTAATAAATATCAAAAATTAAAAGAATTAAATAGAGTTATTGTTGATGAATTTATAGATAAAATTTATATTGGAAAGTTAAATGAAGAAACAAATAGTAGAGATATTCAAATCAAATGGAATTTTGAATAATTCTCTACTATTACATAACCAAATATATAAACGAGAGGATGTGATAATTAATGAATAATAAATTACAAACAATTACTAATCTATTTGAAGAAAAAGAAATTAGAAGTTTTTGGGATAGTGAAAAAGAAGAATATTACTTTAGTGTAATTGATGTTATTGGTGCATTAACAGATAATGACTATGATAAATCTAGAAACTATTGGAAATGGTTAAAAAACAAATTAAAAGAAGAAGGAAGTGAGTTGGTTAGTAATACTAACCAACTGAAACTACAATCTTTAAAAGATGGAAAGTTTTATAAAACTGATACTTTAGATACAAAAGGAATTTTTAGATTGATAGAATCAGTTCCTAGTGCTAAAGCAGAGCCATTTAAGATTTGGCTAGCAAATTTGGGTAATGAAAGAATAAATGAAGTATTTGATCCAGAATTAGCAATTAATCGTGCAGTAAATTATTATCGTAATAAAGGTTATAGTGATGAATGGATTAAGAAAAGGTTAAATGGTATTGTTGATAGATTTAAACTAACTGATATATGGAAAGATGGTGGCATTAAAAAACCTGTTGAATATGCTCTACTTACAAACGAAATATACAAAGGTTGGTCTGGTATGAAAGCAAGTGAATATAAAGCATATAAAGGCATAAGAAAAGAATCATTAAGAGATAACATGACTGATATTGAAATTGCTTTAACTAACATTGGCGAAATTGCTGCTCGTGATATTGCTAAAAAGGAGCATCCACAAGGATTAAATGAAAATATGAAAGTTGCTGCTCGTGGTGGAAGAGTCGCTAAAGGCGCAAGAGATGTATATGAAGAAGAAACAAAAACATCTGCTATTTCAAAAGAAAATGCACTAAACTATCAATATAAAGATGATAATAAATTAATTGAAAATAAATAACTCTATTAAAAATTTAAAGTTAAACTAAAATTAGTGGTTGTATCATGCCACATTTAAACACTAATAAAATAAGGGAAAAAATTAAAAAGTGTCTTCACTAAGCTCAAAGAGTTGCATTAATCAGAACACTTGCTATTTCCCCAGATATTCTTCTATTAGATGAACCTTTCTCAGCCTTAGATTATCAAACAAGATTAGCAGTATCAGACGATGTATATAGAATTATAAAAAAAGAAAAAAAGACAGTTATTATGGTAACCCATGATCTAGCCGAAGCAATCTCAATGGCAGAACGTATCATTGTCCTAACTAAAAGACCAGCAGAAATAAAAAAAATATTTAAAATAAACCTAACAGATGCGAAAACACCAATAGAAAACCGCAAATGTAAAGAATTTCCAATATACTATCAAGAAATATGGAAAGAAATTGATCACCATGTATAGCAAAGAACATAAAGAATACATAAAAAAAATAAAAATAAACAAAATACTAATATTTTTAGTCCAAATAACAATAATTATCGGTCTCACAATTATATGGCAATTTCTTGCCGATAAACAAATAATAAATACATTTATCACATCAAGCCCAAAAGAAGTGATAAAAACAATAATTAATCTATATAATCAAAATAATATCTTTAATCACATATATATCACCATCTATGAAACATTTATAAGTTTTATCTTAGGAACAATTATTGGTACCCTCATAGCCATAATTCTATGGTGGAATAAATTTATAGCCAAAGTTATGGATCCATACTTAACCATTTTAAATAGTCTACCCAAAGTAGCTCTTGGACCAATAATTATAATATGGGCAGGTGCCAGCATAAATTCCATAATTATCATGGCATTACTAATATCTGTAATAGTCACCACCATTACTGTATATAATGGATTTTCAAATACTGATATAAACAAAATAAATCTATTAAAATCTTTTAAAGCAAACAAGTTTCAAATATTAAAAATGGTAATCTTACCAAGCAATTATCCCACTATAATTAGCTCGTTAAAAATTAACGTTAGTATGTCTTTAATCGGCGTTATAATGGGAGAATTTCTAGTATCAAAAGAAGGAATCGGCTACCTAATAATGTATGGTTCACAAGTTTTTAATCTAAATCTTGTTATAACCGGCATAATTATTCTAGCTGTTGTTTCCTACATAATGTATATGATTGTAAGCTACATAGAAAAAATACTAATCAGAAAATAAATTGATTAGTATTTTTATTTGCCAATAAAATATTACTATACATATTTACAATTACACATTGATAAATAAAATATCCATGCTATAATAATAACTGAAATGGAGGATATATGAAAAATAAAGCTTTTAAAGGTTTTATAAATGGTATTGCATTTACAAGTACAGCCTTTTTACTAATATCACTTGGAAAATACAAAATAGAAAAAGATAGCGACGAAAAACCATTTACTAAAATAATTAAAAACATCGATGAAGATAACAGTACCTTAGAAGAAATCGCTGATTACACTGAAATAATCATCAATGACTTTATTCATAATAATGAAACCACATACATTAAAAAAAGACATACAGAATATGAAGAATATTTATCCAACAAACAAACTTTTAAAGATGAAACACAACTACTATCATTTTTTAAAAAGTTAGAAAAACATCTTATTGAATATTATAAAAATAATATTGACGAAGAAATCAAAAAAGAACAAGAATACATTCAAAAAATACCAATATCATTTATAATTTCAAAACAAAAAATAGGTAATTACACCTATGAAAGTTTATCTAACAAAAGCAAACAAAGCATTCTAAATATAGCAAACAATTTTCTCTATATAAAAGAAAATGGCTATCCAAAAGAAGAAGAAAACATCAAAGAATATCAAAAACAGCTAAAAAAGACTATAAAATATTTCCTACATCAAAATTAAAAAATATATCTTAACTAAAGATATATTTTTCTTTTATCAATTTAAATAATTTAAAGGATCAACAACAACATTTTCATTAGCAAGTTCTTCCTTAAATTCCTCCTTAAATATAACTAATTCTTTCTTAATAACATCAGGATATACTGCCTTAGTAAACCTAATCGCATCATATATATTTTTAAAAGTCACCTTATTAGAATTTTCAAATAAAGCATTACTAAACGCTTGCCTTAATATAGTTAAGCAAATATCAGGATATCTAGATGATATCTCATATACCCTCTTATACTCACTAGTCATATTAACGATAAATTTAAATAACTTTTCTTTTTGGAAATCAGTATAATCCAAAACAGCTCCTGTTTGTTTTTCCAACTTAGGCAAAGTCTGCATTAATATCTTAACACACATCTCTTGTGTTGGCTCTTCAACATCAATACGTTCAAACCTTCTAACAAAAGCCTTATCCCTCAAAATATATGTTTCATATTCATAAGTAGTAGTAGCACCTATCATCTTAATAGTACCTCTACTTAGACCTTCCTTAAACATATTAGCCAAATCCAAAGCTCCTTGAGCATCATTACCTATTAAAGTATGAATTTCATCGATAAACAGAATAATTTTATCCATACTTTGTAATTCCTTAATTAATTTTAAAACCCTATTTTCACCATTATCATTACCTAATAATGCCGTAGTATTAACTCTAAAAATACGATATCCCTTTAACAAGTTAGGTACATTATCATATTGAATATTATAAGCTAGCCCTTCAACAATAGCCGTTTTACCAATGCCAGGTTTACCAACCAAAACAGCTGATTTTTCAGGAGTTAACAAAACTAACATCAACTTCTTCAATTCTTCTTCCCTAGCAATAGCAGGATTTGTAATATAATTAACAGCCGTTAATTCATCAGCATATCTTTTTAGCATTGACCCTTCTTGTAATTCATTCATAAACATTACCTCCCAAATATTAACAACATTAACCAAAGACCAGCAGTCATAATAATACCGACCAAAAACAAAGCATCCACTATTCCACCTTTTGTTCTTTTAGAATAATCATAAACTACCCTATACTTACCCTTACCATTCTCACTCATAAAAATCACCGACCTAATATAACTGATTAATCTTTTGAATTACCTCTTCATCTTTAATATTTACCAAAATATCATTAAGCAATCTCTTTTTTTGCCACAACTTTAATTTATCTTCATAGAACAATAACTTTTCCATAGTAGCATTTATATTCTTATAAACTGCGTTCCTACTAACCTTATAATTAGTAGCTATCTCTGATAAAGTATAATTATTGAAATAATAATCTTCAAAATACTTTCTTTGAACATCCGTAAATAATTCACCATAATAGTCATATAAAACTATCATATAATCAAATTTATCCATTATCTCGTCTTAATTATTGTATAAATAACTCCAAAAACAACTAATATTATCCCAGCAATAAAGAACATAAATGCCATCGTCTTTTTATCAGTATCATCCTTATTCATATACCACAATCCAAAAAAACAAAGTGCTAACATTGTACAAGCCGCTGGTACAAAAATATAATTTATAAAAGCTGCAATTATTAACCCTAAAGCAATAACACCAGTTACAATACAAAATATCCTTTCTACCTTTTTAATCTTTTCATTTTGCATATTTTCAACCCTTTCTATACTAAATCTTTAAATAAACCATAAATATATTTTTCAATATCAAAAGTCTCTAAGTCACTTTCTTTTTCTCCAAGACCAACAAACTTTACTGGTATACCTATCTCTTCTTTAATAGCAAGTACAATTCCACCCTTAGCAGTACCATCCAATTTTGTTAAAACAATTCCTGTAATATCCGTTATTTCTTTAAAGGCCTTAGCTTGAGAAATACCATTTTGACCCGTTGTTGCATCGATTACCAACAAGGTCTCCTGAGGTGCATTAGCAATCTTACTTTTAATAACCTTATTAATTTTAGAAAGTTCTTGCATCAAATTAACTTTATTTTGTAATCTTCCAGCTGTATCAATAAGCACCACATCATATTTATCATTAATAGCTTCCTCTAATCCATCATAAATAACACTAGCAGGCTCAGCATTTTGTTTAGAAACTACTCTAACGTTACTTCTTTCACCCCAAGCCATAATTTGCTCAACTGCTCCAGCCCTAAAAGTATCACCTGCAATCAACATGACTTTTTTACCTTCATTTTTTAACTTAGAAGCAATCTTTCCAATAGTAGTAGTCTTCCCAACACCATTGACACCAACAAACAATAAAACTGTAACTCCAGCCTCTTCATAATGTATTTTACTATCGATTATTCCCTCATCAACATACATTACAAAAAGTTCATCGACAATTATTTCTTTTAAAGTATCACTGTCTTTAATATTCTCCCTCTTAACTCTATCTTTTAACAAATCAACAAATTTCAAAACAGTATTAACACCAATATCAGCCATAATTAGAATATTTTCTAATTCTTCAAAATAATCATCATTTACAAATTTATATTTCTTACTTAAATTAGAAAGTTTAGAAACAAATTCTCCCCTCGTCTTCTTTAACCCCTCATCATAAGTTCCAAGCGAAATATCCTTATTTCCAAAAAATGTCTTTATTTTACTAAATAATCCCATACCCCACTCCTATCTATTAACAATTATATCAAATTTTTATAATTAAATTAATCATTATATAAACTATCAGTAGCCTTAGCATTAAGATATAAATCAGCTACTATACCTTTTTTATAAGCATAATAAGCAGCAGCACCAATCATCGCTGCATTATCCGTACAGTATTTAATTCTTGGAATAGAAAGTTTTATATTCTTATCTTTAATAAGTTCAACCATTTTACTCCTAAGTCCATTATTAGCTGCTACTCCACCAGCGATAACCAAATTTTTAACATTATATTCTGCTATAGCTTTCATCGTTTTTTTTGTAATAACGGTTACAACCCTTTTTTGAAAACTAAAAGCCATATCAGCAATTCTAATTTCACATCCTCTTTGTTTTTCATTATGTACCAAATTAACAACAGCGCTCTTTAAACCACTGAAACTAAAATTATAGCTACTATCATCAAGGGGATATGGCAAATTATAAGTATCAGCACCTTGCATTGCCAATTTATCAATAAGTGGTCCCCCAGGATAAGATAGACCTAATACCTTAGCCACTTTATCATACGCTTCGCCTACAGCATCATCTAAAGTAGAACCAATTCTTTCAAAAGAATAATCTTCCTTCATATATATTAAATCAGTATGGCCACCACTCACAACCAATGCAATCAACGGAAATTTTAATCTTTCCTCTAAATTATTAGCATATATATGACCAGCTATATGATGCACAGGAACTAAAGGTTTATGATAAAGCATAGCCAAAGTCTTAGCAGCCTGTAACCCAATCAAAAGAGAACCGATTAAACCAGGACCATAAGTAACCCCGATTATATCAATATCATCCATTGTCATATTAGCCTTATTTAAAACTTCATCCAAAACAATAGTAATACTCTCAACATGACTCCTACTAGCAACCTCTGGAACCACTCCTCCATAAGTTTTATGAATATCAATTTGTGATAACACCACAGTAGCTACTTCTTCTACTCCATTTTTAACAATACTCATACTTGTTTCATCGCAAGAAGATTCTATCGCCAAACAATATATATCCTTCATTTACATCACCTGTTTTTCCATTAAAATACCATCCTCATCGCCATAATAATTATGTCTAAGAGCCACTTCTCTAAATCCAAATTTTTTATATAAAGATCTAGCTACTTCATTGCTAATTCTTACCTCTAAAGTAATATTAACAACATGATTGTCAATCGCCACACTAATCAAATACGCCATTAACCTTGTACCAATGCCTTGATTACGATAATTAACATCAACAAAAATATCTTGAATTTCCATTCTATCATACATAAGCAAATAATCAAGTTTTCCACACTCAACATTATCAACCAAATATATAGCTCTATTTAAAAAAGGATTATCACCATCAACACTAACTTCATTTATCATTATGATCACATACCGCTTGAGGTAATTTCAAATAATTGCTTTTAAGATTATGTGCATCAATTTCTTCTTCATCCTTATAATAATTAACTATATTTAAAACATCATAAGAAACTTTATTAACAATATAATTATTAATATTTAATTCAGAATTAGAAACTAAACATACATCATCATACTTAAGCAACAAATCGTTAATTTCCTCTATATTTGCAAAATGTTCAGGAATAATTTCATTATAATATCTATCATAAAACCCAATATAATAATTATCGTTTCTAGCATCTATAATAGACATAATATAATCACCGCTTGATGATAATGCCAAAGCCTTGAGTGAAGATACTGGAATTATACTCTTATTTAAACAATAACCTAAAATCTTAGCTACTGTAAGCCCAATCCTAATTCCTGTAAAAGAACCTGGCCCATTAACAACCATTATTTTATCAATATCAGAAAAATCAATACCAGCTTCATTTACAATCTTTTCCAAATAAGGAACAACATATACAGAATGCATATTAGGAATACTGTCACAAATATTAGCTAAAATTACATCATCATTACAAACAGCAATAGATACATCACTATTAGATGTATCTATAAATAAACTAATCATAAAGCTGCCTCGCATAATTGTTCATATTTTTCCCCATGAGGAATAAAAATCAACACCCTAGTATTTTCATCAACAATCTTAATTTTAACATCAAGTCTTTCTTTAGGCAAATATTCCTTAATCATATCAGCCCATTCAATCACTACTATTCCCCCTTTAGTAAAATATTCCTCTAATCCTAAATTATCGATATTATTTTCAACCCTATACAAATCCATATGATATAAAGGCAATTCCCCTTCATATTCTTTAACTATATTAAAAGTAGGAGAAGTTACACTATCTATTCCCATAGCGTGTGCTAAACCTTTAGTAAAAACAGTCTTTCCACTACCTAAATCACCATTCAAAGTAATAATCATATTAGGAAACTTCTCAGACTCAATATTTTGTGCAACCGCCAAAGTCTCCTCTTCACTATAAGTCGTAACTTTATATTCATTCATTTTCTATTCACCTCGTAATTCTATTATAACAAAAAAAAGATATCTAATACAATATCTTTTTAAAGAAAAAAGAAAAAAGCTTATTAAGCTTCATTCCAACATTCTGTCCAGCTATCTTCATAAGTATCTTCACCAGCTGTACCAGAACTTGCAAATAAACCAAATACAAGAGTAACTAAAGTTACCACAAAGAACACTGCTACCGCAGAAATTGCTCTTTTAACTAATAATTGTTGATTTTTCTTAATTTCATCTTCCTTACCAGCTACTACCGCTTTTCCTAAATCAAGCATACCAAAAATAATTAAAAGTATTGGAATACCAATTTGAATAATAGGAATAACACCTTTTTTAATAAAAGCTACTAAAGTTCCTAAGCCCGCAGGACAAGCCAAAATATTCATAAAATCCTCCTCACATTTATACTTTAATATTACACTATATACTAAAAAAAGTCAATATTTATTGATCTTTTTTACAATTAAAACTTAAATAAACCAA
>JAEDMO010000049.1 GCA_016302935.1 Bacilli bacterium
TATTTTATATATAAAATTTAATTTAATACTTATTATTCCCCATAAAAATTGTATCCCCACCTACAACCGTATAAATTTCATACATATAACCACCTCTACAATAAATTATGTAAAAACAAAAAAAAAGTGCTTACATAGCACTCCTATTATTAATATGATATTTTTTCTTTTCCCTAATCATCAAATTAATTATCTTAGTTTCAATCTCAGGTAAAGCTTTTTTACTAATGTTAGATAAAGTAATATATTCCTTAACAGTATCTATATGAATTTTTCCCCAAAACAAATTAGATTTGACCGTTAAATCATTAAACATATCTGGTGTTATAGAAGTAAAGAAATAACCAAATAATAATCTCTTAGTTCCTAATATTAACCTTTTATTTGTTAAAACAACTGCATGAGTAGACACAACATCAAACATATTATCATTTTTTTGAGCAGCAAAAGCATATAATATTTCTTCGCCCTTATTCAGATGAATATCAATTATATGAGCATGTTTTTTTAAACGCCAAGCAACTGTAGATGGATATTTTCTTTTAAATTCTTTTAATTTTTCATATGTAAGACCCATAATAATTACCCTATTATACCATTATTTTTGAAAAATTCTATTGTTTCATCTTTTTCTTTATATCCACCTAACGAATCGATAACTTTACCTTTTTCAACAATTAATGTTGTAGGTGTTCCGCCCTTGTAGTGATTTTCAGAAGCACTAATCAATTCTTGATTTTCACTATTTTTTAATTTAGCTACATTAATATAGACAATTTTTAAATCATTTTCATTAGCTACCTCTTCTAAAATAGGACTAAATTTTTGACACCATCCACAGTTTGAACTACCAATATAAATAACTGTCCTTTCATCCCCAACATTATGAATAGCCTCAAAATAATCAAAACTCATCTCATTAATACCATTCACTAGTTCAGTACTAGATAACATCTCAGTCCAAACTTTTCTTTGCTCCTCTTCCGATAATACTTCTTCTTTTTTAGTTCCAAATATAAGTCCACTTACTATTAATAAAACTGCCACTACTACTAAAATTATATCTTTTCTTTTCATCTTATTCCTCCTAGGTATATATTCTACACTCTATTTTTAAATTTTTCAATATAATTAGACATTTTTTTTAATAATTTAACAAAAAAATTAGAACAACTATTCTAATTCTTTTCTTTAAGCACTTCTTTTACAAATCATATATGTCATAACACCAAATGATGCAAGCATAAGAAAAGCAGCAATAACAATATAACTTACAATTCCAGTATCCGGATTAGTAACATCGTCAGTTGCATTAATTAATTTCCACTTAGCCTTTAACTGGATATTGCTAGTAACAGGAGTATTAAAATCATACACCTCATTAGTACTTACCAATATCCAATTTTCTAACTCGTATCCTTCTCTAACCGGATTAATAGGATTTACCGTTTTACCACTTTCCACTAACTGTGTAGTAGTATTTTCTCCATTATTCGGATAAAATTCAACGTTATAAAACTCATCAGCACAAACCCTATTCATACCTACCATAAAAAGCAAAGAAAATATAAATAGACTAATTACATTCTTTTTCATATATATCTCTCCTATTCTTACACTAATAAGTATAACATACTTAATAAGATTGTGCAATAACTACCCACCAATAAATACCATATATATCACAAAAGCCAAATATATCAAAAGTAAAATCATTCCATTTATACGACTAGACTTATCATTATGTTCTGGAACACCCAAAACCATCGCCGTCAAAAATCCCCCTATTAATCCCCCAATATGTGCAGCATTATCGACACCACTAACTAAAAAACCAAAAAGTAAATTAATAACAATAATTGGAATTATTTGACTCTTAATAACATTACCTAAATAAATACGATAGTGATATCCAAAATATAATAAAGCTCCCATTAAACCAAATATTGCTCCACTAGCACCAGCAGATATAACATTTGCAGAAAACATCAAAGATAAAAGTGATGCCGATACCGCACTAAATAAATAAATAATTAAATATTTTATCTTACCAAAAAAACTTTCAGCTTGAGAACCAATTACATATAAAGCATACATATTAAATAATAAATGAAAAATGCCAATATGTAAAAAAGAACAAGTAATTAAACGAAAGTATTCGCCTAAACCTACAGTCAAAATATCCAAATTAGCCCCAAACTTAATTAAAGTTAAATTATCAGAAGAACCATTACCAAAAATATACATTAAAATAAATGCTAAAATACATAAAGCAATAATACAATACGTAATAATAGGTTTTTTTATTGAAAATATTTTATCTAATTTCTTTGTTTTTTCCTTATTAGCATTATTTATATCGTTAGTAATCTTAGCAAATAACTCCATACCCTTTTCTTCGTATTTAGTTTTAGTCAATATATCAGGAAAAACAGAAATAAGATGCTCATTCTTTAAATCGGTAATTTTTTTAACAACAACACTTTCAGATTCACTATCCGAAGTCAAATTAACCGCTTCTCCCAAATCTAAATATATATTTAAAACCTTCATCTTTCTCGATAATGTTTTACTCTTTAATTTATTAGTAATTTGCTTAACTTTAAAATTATCAAAAGATAACTGTTCATTGTTATGGATATAATGATTTACAATTCTAACAACCTTATATGGATTATTTAAATTTTCCAACCATATTTCATCATTTACACCATGCAAAATAATAGGATTATAATCCTCCTCAGTAACAAAATAATGAAGCAATTTCATAATCATTAAATCCTTTTTATCAATTATGACATTCTCATTCATCAAAAACACCTCGCATATTATTATACAATATTTAATAAAATAAATAAAGAGGAGCCAGTATGAAAAAAATTATCAATTATTTTCTTTTATTAATACCGTGGTTTATTTTTATTTTCCTCATTTATTACTCTAAAAATCTAAATATTATAAATTATATATTATTATTTACAATAGGCTTAATAAACATTCTAATTAGCTATACCATTATTAATATTTTCCCTAAATCCCATTGTTATTACAAAATTGTCTTAATTATAAATTATATTATTAACCAAATATTTTTGAGTTACCTTTTTTATCTAAATAATAAAATGACACTATTTATATCATCAGTAGCACTATTTATTAGTTCATTATATTTATATGAATCTTCATATACCATAGATAGTAAAATAGCCAAATTTTTAATTCCTTATATTGTTTTCAGCTTGTTTTTTAGCTTCTATATGCTAATTATGGTCTTTATAAACACTTAAAATCTCATAAAACTCTAATGGAGCATCACAAGTAAACTCTAAATATTCACCGGTTCTAGGATGTACAAAACCTAAAGTTTTCGCATGAAGCATTTGACCAAAAGAAGGATTAATCATTTTTGACTTACTACCATAGACTTTATCATTAATAATCGGATGATTTATATATTTCATATGCACTCTTATTTGATGAGTTCTTCCTGTTTCCAAACTACATTCAATTAATGTTGCATCCTTATACCTCTCCAAAACCCTAATATGAGTAACAGCACTCTTACTATTATGACTAGTAACAGTCATTTTCTTCCTATCTTTATCATCTCTACCTATAGGAGCATCAATAGTAGCAGTATCTTCGTTAATTACACCTTCTACTAATGCTAAATACTTTCTTTTGGTTTTTTTATCCTTCAAAGATTGTGCCAAATAATTATGAGCAAAATCATTCTTAGCAACAACCAAAAGTCCAGAAGTAAACGCATCTATCCGATGAACAATCCCAGGTCTAAACTCACCATTTACACTACTTAAATTATCTGAATAATGCACCAAAGCATTTACTAAAGTATTATTATAATTACCATTACCAGGATGAACAACCATCCCACTTTTTTTATTAACAACAATTATATCATCATCTTCATAAACTATATCCAAAGGTATATCTTCCCCTTGAACATTATTAGTAACATCTTCAAAATCATCAATTAATATTACATCATTTTCTTTTACCAAATAGCTATTTTTAACCGGCTTATCATTCACCAAAATAAGCTTATCCTTAATTAACTTTTGAATCTTACTCCTAGAAAATTCAGTCTTAGTAATTAAATAACTATCTATCCGAATATTATTCTCTTCCACTTTTATTTTTAACATTTACATCATTCCTTATCGAATTAATTAATAAAATTATCGTTCCTACCACAATAAAACTATCAGCAAAATTAAATATTGGATAATTATAACCAAAAATATTAAAATCTAAAAAATCTATAACATATCCATATATAATTCTATCTAATAAATTACCTAAAGATCCCCCTAGTATCAAAGAAACACAAATCTTATCCAATATATTTATCTTTTTTAAATTATTTTTTAAAAAAATAAACAACGCAACAATTACCAAAATTGCTACCATAATAAAAATATATCTGCCACCCCTAAAAAAACTAAAAGCAGCCCCAAAATTTCTTGCATATGTTATTGAAAAAAAATTATTTATTACTTCAAAACTATCAAAAACACTCATATTAGTAATTACTAATATTTTACTTATCCTATCAAAGAAAAAGCAACTCAAAACCAAGATAATAATTAATGACATACTAATCCACCTCAAACTGACAATTAGTTACTAACTTATCATCTTTTTCTAAACAATCTAAGATAATACTAAAACAAAAAACATAATCACTATCTTTATAAATATAAAAATCACCACCACAAGTATTTTTATTTCTAGGATTAATTATAGGTAAATTTACTAATTTCTTTTCACCCAATTTATCTAAAGATACTAAATCACTCCTAGAAACACTAACCGTCCCCGTTTCTTTCACAGATTCTTTATAATAACTATAATTATAATCATCATGATAAAGTGCTATATAATCATCTATTACATTAGATAACCTACCGATGAAAATATCTTCATTTTTCTTCTTACTAGCATCATAAACATTGATAACAGTAGTATATGCTATAGCACCTAAAACACCAACTAATATAATAGTTACAAGTAATTCAACTAAAGTAAAACCCTTATTATTCATCATCTCTCACCAACAACTATTCTATCACATAATGATAGAAATTACAAATATAACAATTATTCTACAATATTAAAATTATCATCAAAAGAAACATTAAGAAATTTCCTACTCGATAAATAATCACACATATGAACAAATTTAGCTAATTTATTATCAGGTTTAGGTAATACCTCCATTTTAGTAACCGGATTAATATTCCACCTTCCCATATGAGATTCGATCATATCACAAAGTATTTTAATATCATCTTCATCCATCCTCAAATAATCCTTATTCTCCATTATCAACCTAGATACCAATAACGGATGTTCAAATACCGTATATTTTTCTTCACATACCCCTTTTTTTAACCCATCATGAATAATCAAAGCCATAATAATTAAATCCTTCTCCCTACTAGAAAAATTCATCCCAATAGTCTCATTATCAAGCAAAACCTTAGCTATCTTAGTAGCCACCTTAGTATGCTTTAAAAGGCCTCCTTTAGATATAGCATAAGCAGGATGATATTTACCAGTACTAGAAGCCGGTATTTCAAAAAAATAATCCGGCAATTTATTTATCAAAAAAACAATATCACTTTTCAAACTATTATCACATATATACCCAATTTCTTCCTCAAAATACTTAATTTTTTCCATAACCACTACTCCTTATTTTCTATTTTCTTTAACGAATCTACATAT
>JAEDMO010000050.1 GCA_016302935.1 Bacilli bacterium
ATTATAACAGATAATATTACTAATTACAAGACCAATTTATTAATTTATATAATTTAAAATAACCGGTGCTAAAATTAATAAAAGAATAAGTGGAACAAAAAATAATACCGAAATAATACTAATTTTAATTGGCACTTTTGAAATCGCCGCTTTGACTTCCAATTTTCTTTTTTCTCTTAAATAATCTATCTGATTATACATCGTATCAATTATCCCATTACCAAAAAGATCTGCCTGAGTTAAAGTAAGAATAATATTATTTATTGTCTCAGATGGAATTCTCTCTTGAACCCCGATTAAAGCTTCCGTTAAACTCTTACCATACTTTACTTCCCTCAAAGCCTCTTTAAATTCTAATGATAATGAAGAAGAAACACTATTAATAGTTACCAAAAAAGCTTCTTCCAAATTTCTACCAGTTTCCAAAGAAAGGGTTAAAACTTCAAAAAAATGCATAGCTTCATCTTCCAAAATTTCACTTCTCTTTTTAATTTTATTATCAAGTAAAATCTTACCACAAAGAAAATAATATAAAATACTTACAATAGGCGCTAAAATATATCCAAAAGATGTAATATATAAAACAACAAAAAATACAATGAAAGTAGTAAATAGTCTTAAATTTAAAAATCTAATCGGATCCATTCCTTTATTAAAACCTAACAATTTCATTTTTCTCTGTGTTGTTTTTATCGTCTTATCATTATATATTTTTCTAGATAACTCTTGTTTTTTCATACTACACCTTAACTTTCATTATCTTTTGCAAGAAGAAAACGTATAAAAGTAAAATAACAAATATCATTGCTAAAGCAACATATCCTAATGCAGATTCAAAAAAAGGATCAAAATAAGCTGGATTCATTATATAAATAATCAAAACAAAAACAAATGGTAAAGATAAAAGAATCTTAACAATCAAATTAGAACTTACCGTTAAATTTCTAAGTTCTTCTTTCAATTTCTTTTTATCAAATAAAGCCTTTTCTATAGAAGAAAACACTTGAACAATATTACCACCAGTTTTATTTAAAATAGTTAAAGAAGAAGACAAATATCTTATTTCTTCTAAATCAACTCTCTTAGCAAATCTTTGAAAAACAACATCTACAGAAAGCCCATACTTCATATCATTATATATCTTTCTAAATTCATATTTAAGTGGTTCTGGTAATTCATTTTTAGCAATTTCTACTGCTTGAATAGTAGACTTTCCTGCTTTAAATGCATTATTCATAATAATAACTGCTTTTAATATTTGATTTTGAATCTTCTTAAGCCTCAACTTATTACTATATACCAAATAAATATCTAAAATAAAATAACCGATAAAAAATACTATAACCATCTCAAACAAACTTATTACTCTATTTTGTAATACTTGTGAAAAAATAGACAAAATAACTAAACAAAAGCCAATAAGTAATTTTTTTGTTACAAAATCAATCTTATCTAAACTCTCAGTATCACCATATGTTATATATTTATCATACCTATTTGATATCAACCTAAATAAATAAATCTTATTCATAAACTTACGACATTTAACAATAAAAATGTTAATTTTTTTATTAATACCATCCAATACAGAAACATCTTCATTTTTTAAAGGTTCAATACTATACCTACCAATTCTTCTTTCAAATTTTATCGCTACATTTTGTCTAATTAAATAGATGATAACAACAATTAAAACAATAATTATAAATATTTGTATTAACATTAATTTAAAATCATTACTCATTGCTATCACCTACCTTTTTATTCAAATAAATCTACTAAAGTTGTAATACCTGCTCTTTTAATCTTCTCATACACCTTTGGTGTATACTTATACATTACAAATTCACCAATAACCTCATTATTTTTAGTAACACCTTTTTGCTTAAATGCAAATATTTCTTTTAATTTAATATTACCATCTTTCATTCCAACAACTTCACAAATACTAGTTACTTTTCTTCTACCATCAGCTAATCTTTCAATATTGACAATTAAATTAATTGCATTTTCAATATAACCTCTAACCGCTGAAACTGGAATATCCATATCATTCATAAGTAACATTGTCTCAAGCCTATTTAAAGCATCTTCTGGTGAATTAGCATGCAAAGTAGTAAGAGACCCTTCATGACCGGTATTCATTGCTTGCATCATATCAAAGGCTTCTTTACCACGTACTTCACCAACAATTATTCTATCTGGTCTCATTCTAAGCGAATTTCTAACTAAGTCTCTAATAGTAACCTCACCACTACCCTCATAGTTTACCAATCTTGTTTCAAGAGAAATAACGTGACTTTGCTTTAATTTTAACTCAGCTGCATCTTCTATCGTAATAATTCTCTCATTATCATCAATAAAACTAGATAAAATATTAAGTAATGATGTTTTACCAGTACCAGTACCACCACATATTATTATATTTAACTTAGCTTTAACAGCCGCTTCTAAAAATCTTGCCATATGAATAGTCATAGTACCTTTTCTCAAAATATCCTCGATATTATCCAAATTCCTAGAAAATTTTCTAATCGTTAAAACCGGTCCTTTCAAAGAAAGAGGAGGAATAATTGCATTCAACCTAGAACCATCTTTTAATCTTGCATCCACCATCGGATTAGCAGCATCAATCGTTCTTCCTAAAGGTTGAACAATTCTTTGTATTGTTCTAATAATATGATTATCATCAATAAATGAAACACTATCGTCCCTAATTATTCTACCATCAATTTCTACATATATCTCATCTGGTCCATTAACCATAATTTCCGTAACACTATTATCAGACAACAATTCAGTAATCGGACCATACCCATTTATTTCATTTTGAATCAAATTAAAAATATGATTTCTTTCGATGGTTCCTAAATCATAACCAACCAAAGTCTCATCTATCTCATCATTAATATACTGTTCTAACAACTTATCATCAGGAATATTATTATCAATTAAATTAGTAATAATCTTATTTCTTAAACTATCTAATAGCTTCTTATCGGGAAATATATCGTAATCCTTAAGACTCTTTATACTCTCCCCTTTAGGAGCAATATCAAAAACCTCTACTAAACTCTTCTTAGGCATTATGATTTTCCTCCTTTTTATCTTTTATCAAGTGATTAGCAATCTTCTTTATAATATTTATATCCCCACTATGAAAACGATTAATACCCTTATTTAAAACAAGTATCTCCCCATTCAAAATATATTTATCGATATTCTTAATATAAAAACTTTTTTGTATTACATAATCTATATTACATTTTATAATATTCCTAATATCAAAATTAGATAAATAATCTCTTCCAGTATCCCTAGAATTATTTAATACCGTAATATAGTTAGTTTTATTAGCATCCTTAAAAATACTAATTAAACTTTTCATATTCTTCAAATCAACCAAATCATTAGTAATAACAAATAAAATCATATAACTATTATCCATAATTGTTAAATTAATTTCATCTAATATATGTGAAGTATCAACTAAAACTACGTCATACTCCCTTTTAGCCATTTCAAAAATAAGTGGCAAATACTTACCGGTTACCTTATTTGCCATTCTAGGATCTTTAGGGCTAGCCAAAACATCGATATTTTCATTATATTTTGTTACATAATCAGCAAGGGTAGTAAAACGATTATTATTAATACTATCCGCTAACATAAAAATATCTTTTTTATTTTTTATATCCAAACAAGTGGCAATTCCTCCACTATATAAATCCAAATCAATAAGTAATACCCTCTTGCCTAAAAGATGATAAATACCTGCTAAATTAATGCTTAGAATAGTTTTGCCTACTCCACCTTTAACAGAAGAAACACAAACCACCTTACCATTTTTACTAGCCATTTATCTCACCTACTTTACCCTTTTTATCCCATCATCAGCAAAACTATATTCACTAACAATCTCATACTCCGAAATTCCAATAATCTTCCCCATTGTACTATCTATTTTCTTATCTAAATAAATTGTATTTTTATCCTTATTTATTCTAACATTAATAATATCTTCATCATTTCTCTTAACCAAAGAAATTATTCTTTCAGTAACATCATCATCTTCTTTATGACTACTATAATAGCTAATAGCAATATAATTAATATTATTAAGTTTATTCTTCTCAATCACCATTCTACTAACATCAACAATAGCTAAAACAATTAAAAGTAAAATAGGTAATAAACAAATAAACATAACTAAAGATTGACCCTTATTATTTAATCTAATCATCATACACAAATCTTTCTACCATAATTTCATAAGGATCATCTAAAATCAAATCAATACCAGGAGTAATTAAATTAACATAATCAGCTACCGTTATCTTTTTATAATCCTCACTACTGCTAATATTAATCATATAATCATTATATATTTCTTTTATCCAAGATAACTCTTTACCATTTTTAACTGCATCGACAATATCAGAAGTAACATTTTCTAAATTTGCCTTCCTACTATAAATTGTTCCAAAGTCAACAACCAAGAATAAAATCATTATAAAAACTGGCAATATCAAAACGAATTCCACTAGTGCTTGCCCTTTTCTATTCATAGTGTCAACCTTCCTTCTTTAAAAATACATTATTCCGTTACTCTATCCTCATCGCCCTTACAATATGCTTCACCAACACTCTTTCCTTCCACATATTCTTTACCAGCCATATTGCAACTCATCTTAGTAACAGCATCTTTTAAATAACCGCCAAAAAATTTAACCAAGCCAATTGCAAGAACAGTAATTAAAGAAATTATTAAAACATATTCCACTAGAGTTTGCCCTTTTCTATTTAATTTCATCTGAACATCCTCCTATCCTACCATACAACAATTATATATTTTTTTTACCACTTTGTCAAACAATTTAACATCAGTATAAAAGAAAAATAATCCAATTTATAAAATTAGATTACTTAAAAAATTATTCGTATAAGTATACTATATCATTTCTAAATATTTATCATTCTACTATTTTTTTCCATAACCCATGCTTATTACAATATGCATATAAAACAGAATCGCTTATATATGGAAATCTTACCTCTATCTTTGACTCTGGATGTAATTTTACTCTTACGACTTTATCTTTTGATACTTGTGCTATCCACATAATATAATGTTCTTCTTCCATCGGATGCTCTACCTCACCGACCTTAACAACAATTTCATTATCAACTCTTTCATATACAGGTACATGTTTTTCTACCACAGCATCGGTAGTATTTGCTATCATCTTAATCATAGGCTTACCACAACAAATTATTCTATCCATATTTCCATCAATTAATTCTACTATATTACCACATATTGGGCACCTATAAAAATTTAAATTTTCCTTC
>JAEDMO010000051.1 GCA_016302935.1 Bacilli bacterium
GTTAATTATAACAAAGATATTATATGAATGCAAGGGGTAAATAAAGAAAAAAGATAAAAACACTTTTATCTTTTTTAAAGGTTAACTTTAACTTCTTCTAAGTATTGTTTCAAGTTAGTAATATCTCTTCCTCCACCTTGAGCGAAGAACTTATTACCTCCTCCATTGCCACCGCAAGAAGAAGAAAGTTTTTTAACAACTTCACCAGCATTAATACTATCTTTATTAATATTAGTCTTACATATAAAATTAACATTATCATTTACTACATTTGCAATTAATATAAAGATATTTTCTTCCTTATTAATTATTTCATCAACTATTTGTTTTAAAACATTAACTTCATAATCTTCAGTAATAACTACTAAATGTTTAATATCACCATTATTTCTAATAGCATTAGTAAACGTATCGATATTCTTAATAGCTAGCTTTTCTTTTTCTATAATAAATCTTTTTTCTAAATCTTTTAATTTTAACTTTAAGTTTTCATATTCATATTTATTATAAGCAATATCCTTATATGATGTTGGTTTTGAATTATCAATATCAAAAGTAAAATCTAATTTAATATCCATTGAAGAAGCATCGCTTAAAATCTTCTTAGCCTTATTTAATAATTTAGTCATTTCATCATTATAAGGTTTAATATAATTAAATATTAATTTTTCTATATTATCATCGGTTGTAGCTTCTATTCTATATGTATCCGCTCCTTTATTAGTAACACTAAGTATAGCAAATTTTTTAATATCCTTAGTATTTCTAACGTGTGTTCCCCCACATAATTCTATTGAATCTGCAATTTGTAACACTCTAACTTTATCTTTATACTTATCTTCAAATAAAGCCATAGCTCCCATTTTCTTAGCAGTATCTAAATCGGTTATTGTTGTTACAACATCACTATTTGTATTTATTTTATCATTAACCATATTTTCTACTTTTACTATCATTTCATCGCTTAATTTACCATGATAAGTAAAATCAAATCTTAAAGTTTCATCATCTACTCTAGAACCTGCTTGATGCACTGTATCCCCAAGTAATTGTTGTAAAGCCTTTTGAAGCAAATGCACTGATGAGTGATTTTTACAAATATCTTCTCTTCTTTCTTGTAAAACGTGAGTTAAAACTTTATCACCTTTTTTAACTTTACCACTTAATATATTTACCTTAAGTAAATGTTGTCCATTAGGTGCTTTAACAACATCAACAACTTCTGCTCTAAGATTATCATTTTTCAAATAACCTATATCGCTTACTTGACCACCAGATTCTGCATAAAAAGGATTTTCTAATAAAACCATATAGCCACAATCACTTATCTCATCTACAAACTTATCATCTTTATATAAACCGATAACTTCTGTTTCTAAGCCTAATTTATCATAACCTACAAACTTTGATTCATCTTTATAATTAATTAATGCCTCATTTTGTAAATTCATACTACTATTATTTTTTCTATTTTCTCTAGCCATTTCTTTTTGTGCATTCATATAAGCATTAAAACCATCCATATCGACAACAAAACCTTTTTCGCTAGCATATTCACTGGTTAGTTCAATAGGAAATCCATATGTATCATATAACTTAAATGCATCTTCCCCACTTATTATCTTTTCGCTTCCATTTTCAAATATTTCATTTAATCTCTTTTCACCTGATAATAATGTTTTTTGGAATAATTCTTCTTCTTTAGTAACCATTTCTTTAACTAATGATTTTTTAGAAGCTAAATAAGGATAAAATTCCCCCATAACTTCTACCACTACATCTACAAGTTCTGCTAAGAAAGGACGATTAATATTTAAATTTTTTCCATATCTAACTGCTCTTCTTAATAATCTTCTTAACACATATCCTCTACCATAATTTTCAAAAGTAGCCCCATCACTAATTGTAAATGTTAATGTCTTAATATGATCGGCAATAACCTTAAATGCCATTTGACCATTATAAGGAAGTCCTGCTATACTTTCAATTTTATTAATGATAGGCATAAATAAATCTGTTTCATAATTATTATCTTTTCCTTGTAATATAGTACACATTCTCTCTAAACCCATACCAGTATCTATATTTTTACTAGGTAACTCTTCATATTCATCTCTTTCTTGACCATCTTTAGCATTATATTGACTAAATACATTATTCCATATTTCAATATATCTATCATTATCGATCTCTTCCTTAAGAAGTGTAATACCAATATTGTCCTTATCGTATTTTACCCCTCTATCAAAAAATATCTCACTATCAGGTCCACTTGGTCCTTCACCAATACACCAATAATTATTATCTAACTTAATAATATGATCTTCATTCACACCTAAACTACGCCAAATATCATAAGCTTCAGTATCATTAGTATACACTGTCATATATAAAAGTTCTTTGGGTATACCAAAATATTTATCGCTAGTTAAAAGTTCAAAAGCATAACTAAGGGCTTCTTTTTTAAAATAATCACCTATAGAAAAATTCCCTAACATTTCAAAAAATGTATGATGATGTGATGTTTTCCCTACACTATCGATATCCCCTGTTCTAAGACATTTTTGACAACTAGTCATTCTCCTATTACTAGGTACTACTGTCCCATCAAAATATTTCTTAAGTGGTGTAACCCCCGCATTAACCCATAACAATGATTTATCATCATACGGAATTAACGAAGCACTTTCTATAATTTGATGATCCCTTTCCTTAAAATAATTCAAAAACATATTTCTAATTTCATTACTACTCATGTATCTCATTATTATTTACCTCCTCATATATTTCTTTTACTTGTGATTTTAATAACGGCAATGTCGTATTAATAATTTTATAATCATATTCATCATAATCATCTAAATCAATTTCTGTAATATTATTCTTCTGTTCCAAAGTAAGACCATTATCAAAATTAATCCTATTAACATTAATACTAATAGCATTAGGAAAATTCCTCTTTATCGCCTCTATTTCTTTTTTTAACCTAACATCAGTAACAATTATCACATCAGCAAACTTACTATAAATCAAAATATCATAATTAAGCCTATCTGTTAACATATCACCAAGATTAAGTTCCTCGCGAATAACGCTTCCTAATTTTTGCAACAAGCCTCTTGGTTTAGTATCTTCATTACCATCCCAATCGCTTATTTTTTTTGCATATTCTTTTAAATAATTAGCATACGCACAAGTAATAACCTTCTTATTATCCATCTCATAAAATTCCTTCAAGTAAAGACCAACAGTATCTTTACCATGTCTTGCTTTACCAGAAATAAAATATATTACTGCCATAATATCACCCTTTCAAAATAATATAAAAAAAGAAAAAAACTAAATAAGGAGCGAATTTCTCGCGGTACCATCCTTCTTTTTTTCTTAATTTCTATAACGGCTTATACCGGTGGTTATTAACCACAAAACTAAAAGGAGCTTCAATTTATAACTTATCCTTATTCTCACCAACCATAAGGTCTCTTAAATATCGTTATAAATCTACTTATCTTTTACTATTTTTTTAATATATTTATCAGCTGTATTATTAATGTCATAATCAACACACAACTCTTCTACATAAATAACATCTTCATCATTAAAAACATCTAATCCATTAAGAAGTCTAAGTGGTTTAATAAACTTATCCTTAACACATACATCCCTAATTTCTTTAAGTTTTAAAACCGAAACTTCATCACCTTTTAAGAAATTAATCAAATCTAAATATGCATATATAGAAGACATTATCTCATACTCATCATCCATCTTTTTACTTTTATTATTAATTTTATTTTCAATTAACATACCACCACATACTAGTAAAGGTCCTCCTATACATAAAGCATAACTAGATCCCTTATCTATTTTACTAAGAAACAAAACAGATAATGACACTAAAACACCATTTGATAAAGTACTAAGACGATATAATTTTTTCCTATTTGAAATATCATCTGCTAATTTTTTAGGTGTCCTACTCATCATTGCTTTTTTTCTTTCAATAATTTGATTAGTACAGTTAATTAAAAGTTCCCTTTGACTATTAAAATTGTCTATTGTATAACCTAATATTACATCATTCCCATTCATTTTAAATCCCCCATTAATCATTAGAAATACTAATAATATCATATTTTTCATTAATAAATGTGAGAATTATCTTTATAATAGACATAAGCGGTGTAGATATAATCATTCCCACTATACCAAAGAAATATCCAAAAATCAATAATCCAACAATAATTGTTACCGGATGTAATTTCATCGTCTTACTCATAACTAAAGGTTGAATAAAATTACCCTCAATAAACTGAATAGCAATACATATAATCAATACTATAGTTCCAACTAGTGGACTTGTTGCATATCCCACAATAACTGCAGGAGCTGCTCCAATATAAGGTCCAATATAAGGAATAATATTAGTAATCGCACAGAAAAGTCCAAAGAATACTGGTGCTTTTAACCCAGCAAACCAAAATCCAACACTGCACACTAAGAAAATAATCGTCGATACTATCAAAGTACCTTGAATAAAATTCTTTAAAGCCATATCAATTTTATTAACAACGCTACGTAAAGAATCACAAACTCGTCTTGGAATAAATGATATAGTCTTTTTAATCGCATTATCAAAGTCAAAAAGCAAATATAATCCGATCATAAAACCTAACACAATACTCCATAAAGTAGAAAATACTCCCTTAATAATATTGATAGATATCTCCGGTAACTTAGAAGTATATTCAATAACAGCACTTTCAACCTTAGTATATAATTCTAATTTAGTTGCATTAATATCAAACGCCGGATTTTCAAATTTATCAAAAATTCCATCGACAAACACCTGAATTTTATCCAATATAATTGGAACATTCTTTGCAAACTCATTTATTTCATCGCTTAAAATAGGTAATACTGAATTTAACACCAAATATAAAACTAATATAAATGCTATATAAGTTATAATCGTTCCTGCTACTCTATTAATATTTTTCCTCTGCATATAAGTAACTATCGGATTTAATAACCAAGCTATAACAATTCCAATAAATAAAGGTGATAAAATAGTTAACATTATATTTATAAATCTAAAAAATCCCCAATCAGTAAGCACCTTAGTACCCATATATAAAATCAAAATTATTACCAAGATGAATACTATTTTTAAAATAATATTTATGATACTAATACTCTCATTAATCTTACCATAATCAATTTTATTTTTCTCACTTTGCTTAGATTTAAAAAAATTAAACATAACTCTCCTCCATAATACAAATATATTTTAACATTAATTATTTTATTTAACAAGTATTATTAATAAATTT
>JAEDMO010000052.1 GCA_016302935.1 Bacilli bacterium
AATATATAATAAGAATACCAGAATAATAAAAAACGAACATATAATTATGTTCATTTTTTATTATTAATTATGCATTATCTTTTTTATATTTTATTAATTTTTTTCTTTTTTAGATTTTGTGCCTTTCGCTTTTTCTTCTGTGTCTTCTTTAACTTCTTCGTCAATTTCAATTTTACCATATTTTACTAAATTATCAATTTGTTCTTTGGTGATAGTTTCATTTTCAATTAAGGCATTAGCAATTAAATCTAGTGTTTTTTTATTTTCTTTAATAATTTTTTTCGCTTTTTCATAACATTCATTAATGATTTTTCTCATTTCTTCATCTATTTCGTGAGCTACAGTGTCAGAAATATTTCGATTTTTAGTGTAATCTCTGCCTAGGAAGGTATTTCCTTCGCCTTCTTCCAATCTCATTGGACCTAGCGAACTCATTCCATATTCAGTTACCATACTTCTAGCTATTTTTGTAGCTTTTTTAAAATCATCATGTGCTCCTGTGGTAATCTCATTAAATGTTACTTCTTCTGCTACTCTTCCTCCTAAAAGACCACAGATTGATTCTAACAATTCGTTTTTGGTATAATTGAAGGTTTCTTCTTTTGGCGACATCATTGTATAACCACCAGCCATACCTCTTGGAATGATTGTAACTTTTTGAACATCGTTAGCTCCATCTAATTTTAATCCCATTACAACATGACCAGCTTCGTGGTATGCTACTAATTTTTTTTCTTTTTCTGTGTATTTCTTTGTTACTTTAGCAGGTCCCATTAAAACACGGTCAGTTGCTTCATCAATTTCAGACATTGTAATATTTTTCTTGTTTCTTCTAACCGCTAACAAGGCAGCTTCATTAAGTAAGTTTTCTAGGTCGGCTCCACTAAATCCTGGCGTTCTTTTAGCTAGGTTTTCTAGAGTGATTCCTTTGCCTAATACTTTGTTTTTAGCGTGTACTTTTAATATTTCTTCTCTGCCTTTTTTATCTGGTAAAGAGACAGTTACTTGTCTATCAAAACGTCCTGGTCTAAGTAGGGCTGGGTCTAAAACATCTGGACGGTTTGTAGCGGCAATGATTATTATTCCTTCATTTGCTCCAAATCCATCCATTTCGGTTAGTAATTGGTTTAGTGTTTGTTCTCTTTCGTCGTGTCCACCGCCTAATCCAGTTCCTCTTTGTCTTCCTACGGCGTCTATTTCATCGATAAAGATAAGGCAAGGAGCGTTAAGTTTTGCTTGTTTGAACATATCTCTTACACGAGAAGCACCAACACCTACAAATAATTCAACAAAATCAGATCCACTTATGTAATAGAAAGGTACTTTAGCTTCGCCGGCTACAGCTCTTGCTAATAATGTTTTACCAGTTCCTGGAGGCCCAACTAATAATACTCCTTTAGGAATTCTGGCTCCCATACTTTGGAATTTTTTAGGATTTTTTAAGAAATCGATTAATTCGCTTACTTCTTCTTTTTCTTCATCTAATCCAGCAACATCGTTAAAAGTAGTTTTTACGTTGTTATCCATTAATTTGGCTTTGCTTCTGCCAAAGTCCATAGATTTGTTGCCATTTCCCAATTGTTTTGTAAATAAATAAAATGTTGCACCTACTAGTAATAATATTGGCAATACATTTACTGCTATTGCTAACCAAGATGAGGCTTCTGGGTCTGTATTTACTTTTAATTCAAATTTGTTATTGTCTTTATTAGTTAAAATTCTGGAGATAATTTCATCAGATATAGGTAAATTAATGATAAAACTTTCTTTTTCTCCATATCCTTCTAATTTTCCAACAATTTGATATACCTCTGTTCTGGTTTTAGGTGTAATTGTCATCTCAGTAATTTTGCCATCTTTTAAATTATCGTTAAATTCATCATATGTAAATTCATTGACTTTATTTTTCATATTATTTATTATGAATAAGCATCCAATAATAAAAATGAACATTATTACATAGGGCATTAGGCCTTTTTTAACTGTGTTATTTTTCATCATTTTCCTCCTTTTCACAGTACTTGATTATTATATCATACATTTCATTTTTTGAACTATTAAATTTGGATTTTTTTATATTTGGTATCCATAATATATTGTCATTATCATCAACTAATAATGGATAGTTATTCCTTTTTTCTTTAGGAATTTTCTTTTCAATAAATATATCGCTGATTTTCTTTTTTTGGTTTAACCCTTTTAGAATTATGTAATCACCATTTTTTCTGTTTCTTATATATAATGGCAACTTTATATTTTTTTTGTTTAATCTACAAACATCGTTACCATCTGAATTTTCAAATTTTTCTATTTTTAAAATAATGTTGCCTATTTCATTATAGCTTTTTAATGGAATAATGTATGATTTTGTTTGGATATCTTTTTTGAATTTTAAACTATTATATGATTTTATAACAACAATGTTGTGTGGTAGGTTTATTTGTAAATTTGGTTTATTACTATTTATAATTTTTAAAATATTCTCAATATGTTTTTCTTTAGTTATGTTTGATTGATTGTTGTATATGTCATTTAATAAAATATATAGAATGTTTTTTTGAATAAACGGGTCTATATTTTTGAATTTTATTAAGTCTAAGGTGTTTTTATTATATACTTTTTTTAGAAAATCATTTGCTGTTTTTTCTACATATTCTTGGTATTCTAGTAATGTTTTTGAATATTTTAAAAATTTTTTATGAATTTGTTCATCTTCCTTTTTTAAAAGTGGAAGTATATTTTGGCGATATCTGTTTCTAGTATATTGGGTGTTTGTGTTGCTAATATCGTCAAAGTATGTGATTTTATGGTTTTGGCAGTATTCTAGTATGTCTTTTTTAGTATATTCTAACAGAGGCCTTATAATGTAATAATCTTTAACTTTGTTTATCTTTTTTAATCCGGCGTATCCTTCAATATTAGATCCTCTGGCTATTTTCATTAGAATAGTTTCGATTAAGTCATCTCCGTGGTGAGCGAGAAAGAGATATTTGGTGTTGTATTTTTTTAATAGTTTTTCATAAAAAGCGTATCTTTTCTTGCGGGCTTCGTTTTCAAAGTTGTTTTCTTGGTAATTAGTTAATTTTATTGTTTCAAAGATAATGTTGTTTTCTAGGCAGTAGTGGCGTAAGTATTCTTCTTCTTCATTGCTTTCTTTTCTTACATTGTGATTAATGTGTGCACAAATTATTTTTTGGCTTGTATTATTTATTAAATAATGAAATAACGCCATAGAATCGCATCCTGTCGATACCCCAACTACTACGTAATCATTATCAATGTTAATATCTTTTAGTAGGTTGTTTAATCTCATGGTAACCTCCTTTGGCTAGTATTATAACACAACTTAAAATACTTGTCATTATATCTAATTATTTGTCGTTTTAAAATTTATATATATTGTACAAATTTGATATATATTATTTGTATGGGGATATAAAGGGAATAATGATAATATTTTTCATTAAATTGTCTTGACAAATTCTTGTTTTGCTTTATAATATTTAGTCAATTAATTCTTGTTTTGAGGCATTTGGGAATTAATTGTGTTGTAAAAAAACATGTTGTTATTAAATTATAAGGAGGTAATTATGAAAAGATTATTTAAAAAATGTAAAGCTAATGCTTTAAAAATGTCTAAAATATTTTTGGTGTTGGTAATCTTTGCTACGGAAGTTTTATCCCCAATGGTGGTAATGGTCAACGCTAAAGAATTACCAAAAATGGAGAAAGGAGATGTCTATAATCCGCTTACTAACACGGCCTCAGATAGTGCTTCTGTAACGATTGGTCAATTAATTAATGAGGGTGATGTATCGGTTGTTAAAACAGTTAAGAAAACAGATGTTTTGGGTAGATATGAAGTTAGTTTTGAAGTTAAGGGTAAAAATACTGTTACTAACACAACGGTTACAAAACCTTTGTATGTAGTGATTGTCCTTGATAGATCAGGTAGTATGGTTTGTGATAAAACTAAGGATGGCTATTCATATGTTGTTAATAAAAATGCACATTATGTAGCTGCTGATGGTGTTGGAATCGCTTGTTTAGATAGTTATGAAGAGAGCAATCCAAGTGCATTGATTAAAGATAAGTGGGAAAGTGCAATCGATGGTGCTATAGAATTTTCTGATAGCCTAGTGGAAAAGGCCAATACATATGTTAG
This sequence comes from Bacilli bacterium, assembly GCA_016302935.1. Classification (GTDB taxonomy): domain Bacteria; phylum Bacillota_I; class Bacilli_A; order RF39; family UBA660; genus JAEDMO01. The sequence goes on from JAEDMO010000052.1 coordinate 4,166, forward strand.
TTTAGTTACTTTTTCTGGGACTGCAACAAAGGCAACTGACTTTAGGAGTAACAATGATGTAGTTGAAAATCAATCAATATTTGCTAAATCAGAATTTGGGCATCCTCAAGGAAGTACCAATTTAAAAGATGCAATAGCAAAGGCATATAAAAAACTTAATACAATAACTACAACTGATGCTCAAAAATATATAGTTGTTATTGGCGATGGTGAACCTACAAAAGGTGGCGATTATTTTTGCAATCATACTTGCAGTGCAAAAAAGCAATCTACAATTGCTAAAAACAAAGGAATTAATATTTATTCTATAGGATATGGTGTAGATAAAAATGCAACGGCGCAAGAAGTTTTAAAGTACATTTCATCTAACACTTTGGTAACTTCCCAAAATCCTACAGGTTATGAAATAGGAACTTATATTGATAATGGTTATTATTTAGAAGCTACTACTAGTGGAATTGTCAATAGTTTTAAGACTATTTTTGATAATATTAATGTTTCTTTAGCGGGAACTAACGCTAGTTTAAAAGATAATTTAGGTGGTAAGTTTACTTTTACCATAAGTGATAGTAATGTTACAGATAATGGTAGAAGTTATACTTACAATATTGGAGATATTAAAGAAGAAGGAACAAAATTTAGCTTCTTTATAGATATTGATCAAGATAGTCCTACTGGTCTATATGATACCAATGATGGATTTACTTTATCGTATACTGATGCTAATGGTATTTCTAAAGAATTACCTTGTGGTACTAACCCACAAGTATATTGGGAACAAAATACCTATCCTTATGAAATAAGATATTATAAGGATGAGATTACTAACGTTAATGATGCTACTACTTATTTAGGTAATGTAGAAGGTCAGGCAGCTCATAATGCAAATATTAATGTTAGTTTGACTAAATATATTCCAGAAGGTTATGTATCTTTAGCTACAAATCCAACTAGTTTAACTGTTGATAAAACTAAAGAGAATATCGTTAATGTTTTATATGTTAAAAGAAGTGATTTAAGTTATACAGTAAGATATTACAAAGACAGTGTAAGTGAAAATAATAAATTAGGAAATGATGTTGTAGTTGGTAATCAAACATTTGGATCACAAGTA
>JAEDMO010000053.1 GCA_016302935.1 Bacilli bacterium
AAATCCTTTTTTGAATTCATACACACCATAATCAGGATCATTTTTATCAAAGATAGCTGTTATACAGTAGAAATTATATTTTATTATTTTCACTTATTTTACAGCCGATTATTTGGCCTAGGTGAACTTTTACTTCAATATCTTTTTGGTTTTGTTTAAGGATATCTTCATTTATCTTTATTTTGTTTTCTTTAAAAAGTAATATTATAGTAGATGCTCCAAAAGAAAAATATCCTTTATGGTCATGCCTTTTAAAATTTTGACAATCATCGTTATTTATTTTTCCAATCATCAATGCCCCTACTTCCATATAGATAACTGAATCAAAATTTTTAGTTTGTAATATACTGTACTGTCTATTATTTTCAGTATATACTTTGTATTTTTCGTGAGCAATGGGCATAACTGTATGAAGTAGTCCATTAATCTTCTTTGTTTTAATTATCTTTCCTTCATCAAAATGATAGTAGTGATGGTAGTCATCTTTGGTTAATCTGTATACTAAACATGTACCATTATTAAATTCTTTTGCAAGCATATCATCTTTGAGTAGTTCTTTAATTGTATAGTTACTGTTTTTAATTTTTAAATTTAGGTTTTCATCTATTTTGCTTACAAATAATTTAGCATCACATACGGATATTAAATCATTTTTTTTGTTATTATATATTCGCTTATCTTCTTTGATTTTACGTGAGAAGAAATCGTCAAAAGAATTATATTTTTTATCTTCATACAAAGACATATCGATTTTATTATTTTTTATGAATGAATTTATTTTTATTTTAGAAATTTTACTTTTTATTATGATACTAGTTAATTTGGTGAACCAAGGTCTTGTAAAGATTAATTTCAAAAAAATTCTACCTATAATTGTTCTATAGAAAAAAACTATTATTTTACTTGTTTTTTCATAATAATAGTCATTATTTTTGTAATCGTATATTTTTACTTTCATACTTGGTGCCTAAATTATATATCTAAATTATGGTAAACGTTTTGTACATCTTCTAGTTCTTCTAATGCTTCAATTAGATTTAGGACTTTGGTTGCTTGTTCGTCATCCAAGGTAATATAATTGGTTGGAACAAATGTTACTTCACTCATAATAAATTTATTGTAATTTTTACTTTCTAGGTACTCTTTAGTTTCGATAAGTTTACTTGGTTCTGTATATATAGTGTAACCTTCTTCTTCATTTATGAAGTCTAATATATCACATTCTAGTATATCTTCTAATAATTTATCTTCATTATACTCTTTATCTAAAACTATAATTCCTTTTCTTTCAAATAAATAGCTGACTGAGCCATCAGTTCCTAAATTGCCACCTCTTTTGCTTAGGGTGCTTCTGACAAAAGATGCAGTACGATTTTTATTGTCTGTTAGACAATCTATCATAAGAGCAATTCCAGAAGGAGCATATCCTTCGTATCTGATAGCTTCATAATCTTCTTTACTGTTTTTATTTTTGGCCTTATTAAGAGCACTTTCAATATTTGATTTAGGCATATTTTCAGCTTTGCACTTTTCAATTACTAGTCGTAATGCCGAGTTGTTGTTTGGATCTGTGTCACCATTTTTTGCGGCCATATAAAGTTCTTTAGTTAATTTTTGAAATATAGCCCCTCTTTCTTGATCGGCTGCTCCCTTTTTATGTTTTATTGTTGACCATTTACTATGTCCTGACATATTTTCACCTCTTTAAATTATATTTATATATTATCATATTTTTTTATATGTTTGAATATTAACATGAAAAAATAGTTTTTATTTTAATAATAATTTATGATAATGTTTATCAAAAATATTTAAAAAATTGTTTACTTCTTCTTCGGTAGTCAAGTATGATAGACTTATTCTTAAGGTAGTAAAGCTTAAAGTTTCATCTTTAGTCAAAGCGTACACACTCTTAGATATTGTGTTGCTTTTAGAACATGCACTTTTGGTTGATATATATACTTCGTCACTTTCTAATGCGTGAACGAATGTTTCTGGCTTAATATTTTTTAAGCTAAAGTTAATAGTATGTGGTATAGAGTTATTAGTACTGTTAATTGTGACATTGGGATAACTTTTTAATTTGTTAATTATTATTTTATTTAGCTTAGATACATAATCATAGTGTTTATCAATATCTTGACTAACGATTTCTAATGCCTTGGCAAGCGATGCAATTAAGGGTAATGGTGGAGTTCCACTACGATATATGGTTGTGGATTTTCCACCGTGAATTAATGGTTCAATGTCAATATTTTCTTTTTTGTATAATATTCCTATGCCTTTTAGTCCATAAAACTTATGGGCAGATAGACTAGCTAAATCGATTTTGGAAAAATCTATTTTAATTTTTCCTATAGCTTGAGTACAGTCTACATGGAAGTAACATTTGGGATATTCTTTTAATATTTCAGATATTTCTTCTATGGGTTGTTTAAGGCCAATTTCGCTATCTACAGCCGTTATACTTACTAGGATGGTGTCGTTTCTAAGTAATTTTTTTAAATGTTCTAGATCAACTAAGCCATCTTCTTTGATATTTACAAAGTCTATTTCAAACCCTAGCTTACTTAAATAGTTCAGTGGTCCAATAATAGATGAATGTTCAAGATTAGTTGTAATTATGTGTTTTCCTCTATTTTGGTACTTTAGAGCAATTCCTTTAATTGCAGTATTATTACTTTCACTAGCTCCTGATGTATATATTATTTCACTTTCTTTAACATTTAAAAGTTCTGCTATTTTGCTAGTTGATAGTTCTTCTTGGCATTTACTTTTAACACCTAGACTGTGAATGGAATTGGAGTTGCCCGGATAATTTATGCAAATGTCGTTAAATGTTTTTAAAACTTCTGTATTTACTGGTGTTGTTGCTGAATAATCCAAATAGATCATATTGTCACTTCCTAATCATTCGGTTTGCGATATTTATCTACACTATAGATAAGCATTTTTTTTGTTCCTTCATCTAGTTCTGTTTTTTCAATGAAGGCGATTATTTGATTCAATTCTCGTTCTTTTTTTTGTTCTTCTTTTGTTAATTTTGCTTTTTCTTCAATTAAAAATTTTTGTCTTTCTGCTATTTGTATATGATATTTTTTTTCTAAATCGCTTACTAATTCTTGGTAATTAATATCTGAATTGTTCATTGCCTTTTCATATTTATGGTTAATTATGTCATATACTATATCATTAAGATATGGAAATTTATCAATTAAAAATGATGTTAGATTAATATTCATACTTTTATCTAATAAAGGAATTTCTTTTTCTTTAATTTCAAAATAAATAAAATCTTTGTTGTCTTTGACATTTCCTGCTACATAATTTAGTAAGCTTTCCGTGTTTATAACGTTAAAATGTCTTTGGTCAATAACTGCTGTATTGTAGATTAAGCAAACTGTCATTTCTTTTTGCATTAAGCTTTTATCATTTATTACTTTTAAGATGTGGTATTGATATTGTTTGTTATCAAAGATACTTAATACTTTTGTAATATAGTTTAAAAATGGAATGAAATCAACGATAGCAAAATTTATTGTGCTACTATTTGGGCTATCGATATTTTCTTTTCTAATATAATTTTTTACTACTTGTCTCATTGTGTTCCCCCTACTTCAATATTTCTACAATGTCATTATTTTTTAGGTTAAATGCATTGGCATCATCAGTATCTAGGTGTAATTCATATTTAGAGTTAGGTGCTTTTTTTATATATACATTTTCCATTATACCAGCTTTTTCGCCAGTTATTTTTATCTTTACTACTTCATTATTTTCAAAATTATCATTATCTTCTTCAACATGAATATGTCTTGTTGACATTATACAACAGTTTTCTTTTTTTAAAGATCCGTTAGGACCCACAATGGTAACTGTTTCACTGTTTGATAAATCGCCAGAATTACGGTATGGTGGATTAATACCTAAAAGGTAAGAATCTGTTTTGGAAATTTCTACTTGGGTGTAATTGCGGCAAGGTCCAATTACTCGAACATTGTCAATCTTATTTTTTTCTGTTTTAATAGTTACTACACTATAGCTAGCATATTGTCCTGGTTGTGATATATCATTTTTCTTAATTAACTTAGCATCTTTTCCAAAAAGATAGAAAAAATCTTCTTCGGTAAGATGTATATGTCTATTTGATATGGCTAAACTAACTTTCATATTGCACCTCCATAATGGCTACTTTATTATAGCATAAAAAAATACTTTTGTCATAAAATTTAAAAGAAAGGTGTGATTTTATGAATGGAAATTATTATAATAATCCAACGTTTCCAGGAACAAGTTTAAATAATGGAACAGTTCCTAATCAACAAAGTGTTCCTAGCTATGAAGCTAATATTTTTCCGGCTGCGACGGATGAACAATCTTATATTGAAAATATATTAAGATTAAATAAGGGAAAGGTTGGAAAATTTCATGTAACTATTCCAAGTAGTAACGATTGGCGTGATAAAATATTCACAGGAGTTATTGAACAAGCTGGAAGAGATCATATTATTGTAAGTAATCCTACAAATGGTGAATGGTATTTGATTTTAATGATTTATTTAGATTATGTAACATTTGACGAGCCAATTAATTATATTAAACAATTTTAATTGTCCTTGATAATTTGAGTTAGATTTGCTATAATTAATTTAGGATGTGGTACTTTTGGATGCTTTAATTATATATTTTGTTATTACCTTAGTAGTTATTTGTATTATTGCTACTGTATATGCTCTTATGTATAACAAATTTAACGAAATAAGTATTAGAATCGATGAAGCAGAGGCTAATATTGATAATATTTTAAGAAGTAAATATGATGCTTTAAATAGAGCTATTTCAATAATTAAGGGAAATGTTGAAATAGATGATGAAATATTTGAAGAAATAGTTAAATTAAGAAGTAGAAAGATTAGTAATTTTGCTTTGGACAGAAAGTTAGTTGAAGCAAGTAATGAATTTTTTAAGTTAAAAGAACAATATAAAGATTTATATGATTCTAGCGATGAACTTAAGAAAATTTCAAAATTAATTAAGAGTAGCGATGAAAAACTTGTTACTTTGAAAGAATATTTTAATAGTAATGTTAGTAAGTATAATAAATTAGTTAAATCTTTTCCAACTAATGTTGTGGCATTAATATCAAAATATAATGAAAAATTATTTTTTGATAGAAAAGATATGTCTGATGAAGATCATAATGATTTTAAATTATAAATATGTTAATAAGGCTAGATTT
>JAEDMO010000008.1 GCA_016302935.1 Bacilli bacterium
ATAATCAAACTTTTTAACTAATTCCAAAGAGTTATTCTTAAATTTATTTCTAGTCTCTTTATCCAAATTATAAATCCTAGTAATAGCATCTATATACTCATCATTACTATCACTACTAACAGTAATACCACATTTTCCATCTATAAAGTCATAATCATTAGGATAAGTAGAAATTATTGGCTTAACAGAAGCTAAATACATAAATGACTTATTCGTACTCATACCATATTGCATAATATCAGTCATTTCACCGTGTAATAAACAAGCATCCGCCTTTGATAATATATAAGGTATATATTTACTATCTACAAACCCCTTAAAAATGATGTTATCAATATGATTATCTACACAATGTTGCTTATATTCTTTTAAAAAAGGTCCATCACCATAAATAATAAATATTATATTTTTATTATTTATCGCACTCGCTACATCGATTAATCTTCTAATATTGTATATATATCTAATAGAACCAGTATACACTAATTTAAAAGTCTTCTTATTATTTAAATCTTTATCGTTAATTTTAAATTCTTTCAAATCAGAATAATATTTATCTAAATCAACTCCATTATTAATATTAAAAACATTATTAAAATTAATTTTATCCGCATAAGTACATTTTTTTAAATAATCTTTGCCACCTTCCATAGTAAAAACCAATTTATTCGCATGCAAATAAATATATTTTTCTAATTTATACAAAATTTTTACTATAGGATTATTACGTTTTAAAACGCCATAGCTTACGATAGACTCAGGCCACAAGTCCCTTATCTCTACAGTACAAGGCAAATTAAATTTACGGGCAAGTTTTAATGCTAATAATGGAGATAAAGGATGAGGCATAGATGTATAAATATAATCCGGCTTGTCCCCATCCTTTATACGTCTTTTAAGTACTTTATATGTTCTAAAATAATATTGCAACATATTAATAATTCGTTTAATTTTATTATTATATTGACATGTCCTAACATGAAGGTATTTAACACCATCTATATTATGTACAATATATTTTTTTCTATCAGTAATAAGATTGATATTTGAATTATGAATAGCACTAGCGGCCACCAAAGTGACATCATATTTATTTTTATCAATATATTTAGCCAAAAAATGATGTCTAGTAAGTCCACCATACATAGGTGGAGTAGCATAATGATTAATAATCCAAACTTTTTTCATCTTATCACTCGTTTCTACAATAGTTCAATATTATTTCTATTTTTGATATTCTTCATAGCATTTCTTGTATCAAATATCGCTTTAGCATTTTTAGAAATCATTTCATAATCAAAAGCAGAATGAGCAGCTGTAATAATAACTAAATCATACAAAGCTATAATTTTTTCATCAATATTTTTGATACCAGTATGCACCTTATTCTTATATTTATATTCCGGTATCATAGGATCATAGAAATCAACATTAGCAGAGTTTTCTTCTAATATTTCAATAACCCTAAGAGCAGGACTTTCCCTATAATCATCGATATCATTCTTATATGCAACACCTAGCACTAACACTTTGGCTCCATTAAGAGCAATTTTATGTTTACTAAGCACCTTGCTAGCTCTCTCAACACAATATTCAGGCATTCTATCATTAATAATACCTGATGCTTGAATTAGGGAAGTATGAAATCCGTATTCTCTTGCCTTCCAATCCAAGTAGTATGGATCAAGAGGAATGCAATGGCCACCAAGCCCGGGCCCTGGATAAAATGCTTGGAACCCATATGGTTTTGTTTTAGCAGCGTCTACTACTTCCCATAAGCTAATTCCCATTTTGTTACATAACATAGCTAACTCATTAACAAGTCCGATATTAATATTTCTGTACGTATTTTCTAGTATCTTTTCCATCTCAGCTACAGCAGGAGAAGATACTTCATAAATTTCAGCTCCAAGTACAGCACGATACATCTTAGCAATGACTTCTGTAGCATCTTTGCCAATGGCACCAACTACTTTTGGAGTATTTTTAGTTTTAAAATATAGATTTCCTGGGTCAACACGTTCTGGTGAAAAACCTAAATAAAAATCTTTGCCACATTTTAATGAAGAACCTTCTTCTAAAATAGGTTTAATAAGTTCTTCAGTAGTACCAGGATAAGTAGTAGATTCTAGAACCACCATTGTATTTTTAGTTAAGTGTTTAGCAACTTCAATCGCACTATTTTTTACATAACTAATATCTGGTTGTTGATGATCATCAAGCGGTGTTGGTACACAAATAGCGACAAAATCCACATCCTTAATAAAAGAAAAATCACAAGTAGCTTTAAACATACCACTTTCTACCAATTTCTTTAATTCATCATCAACAACATCACCAATATAATTAATGCCTTTATTAACCATATCAACTTTAGATTGTTGAACATCAAAGCCAATTGTTTTAAAACCTGCTTTAGCCTTTTCAACAGCCAAAGGAAGCCCAACATAGCCAAGTCCAACAACACCTACAACAATTTCTTTATTATCAATTTTTTTAAGTAATAACTCTTTCATTTTAACTTCTCCTCACTTCATTGTCGACAAAACAATATTCTTTTCCACATTTTGGGCAAGTAAATTTATTGTCTACAAAATTCATTTTTTCGGAACATTCACACACGTAATATTTAATTTTTGCAGGATTACCAACAACCAAAGCATAGTCAGGAATATCTTTTGTTACTACACTACCAGCTCCTACAAATGCATATCTACCAATATTATGCCCACAAACAATAGTAGCATTAGCTCCTATTGAAGCACCTTTTTTTATTAGTGTTTGTTTGTACTCATCCTTTCTAGAAATAAAGCTTCTAGGATTAATTACATTTGTAAATACACAAGAAGGTCCTAAAAAAACATCATCTTCACAGATTACACCGGTATAAACCGATACATTATTTTGAATTTTAACATTATTTCCTAATTTTACATCCGGGGATATAACTACATTTTGACCTATATTACAATTTTCACCAATCTCCGAATTTCCCATAATATGTGAAAAGTGCCAAATTTTTGTCCCTTTCCCAATTTTTGATGGCTCATCTACATAACTAGATTCATGAACAAAATACTCTTTATTTTCCATTTTTATAATCCTCAATACTTTCTAAAACAGCATTACATATATCATTAATTTGATCACCAGACATATAAGGGTGCATAGGTAAACTTAATACAGTATCTGAAAGGATTTCGCTGACACATAAATCATCAAGATTAAAATTATAATCAGCATACACTGATTGTTTATGCATTGGCTTACAATAATAAATCATACTAGGAATCCCTTTATCTTTCAATCTGTTTTGGACATAATCTCTTTCATCTTTATTATCAAAAATAAGTGTATATTGTGCCCAACTACTAACAAATCCTTCGTCAACAAACGGAGTTTTTACATAATCTTTAAGCTTATCAGTATACATTTTCGCAAATTTATTTCTCTCATCTAGCTCATATTCCTTAAAAGCTTCTAATTTAGGAAGTAAAATTGCTGCTTGCAACGTATCCAATCTAGAATTTAGTCCAATCCTTACATTATCATATTTAAATGTTCCTTTTCCATGAACCCTAATTGATTCCATCAAATCATAATAATCCTTATTATTAGTAAATATTGCTCCTCCATCGCCATAACATCCTAAAGGTTTAGCAGGGAAAAAAGAAGTAGTTGCAATATCCCCAAAAGAGCAAGCTTTTTTACCATCAATACTACCACCGAAACCTTGAGCACCATCTTCTATTATCAATAAATTATATTTTTCTGCAATTCTTTTAATTTCCTTAAAATTTGCAGGTAAACCAAACAAATCAACCGCTATTATAGCTTTAAGATTTAGATTTGTTTCATTTTTTGCTTTAATTATCGCTTTTTCTAATTTATTAAAATCAATATTGAAAGTTCTTTGATCAGAATCAACAAATATTGGCGTAGCACCAGCGAGTGATACTACTTCAGCAGTAGAAAAGAAAGTAAATGAAGGAACAAATACAGCATCACCTGCTTTTATTCCCAAAGCCATTAAAGCAATAGTTAAAGCATCGGTGCCGTTAGCACAAGTCAAACAATATTTGACCCCAACGTAATCAGCCAATTCCTTTTCTAATATTTTTACTTCTTCACCCATAATGAAGTGACTATCATTTAAAACTTTTTTAATATTATTATTTATTTTACTATCTAGCTTTTTATATTGAGCCTTTAAATCAATAAATTCCATAAATTTCCTCCTATTTATTAAATCTGCCAACAAAATCCATAGTAGAACAGCTTGTTAGCGGAAACTTTACAGGGGCATGGTCATTAGCAGATTTATATATAGCCAAGACTAATTCCAAAGCCCTTTTACCAGCATACCCATCAACGTAAGGATTTCTATCTTCAGCTATAGCAGCAATTACATCCTTGTACAAAGGAGTATGCCCTAAACCATAAACATTTTTATGCACTTCAGAAAATTCATCTAAAACGCTTTCTTCATTTTCACCATCAAAACGCCATACTTCTAATTTATTAACAGAACTACCTCCCGCTTTAGCAGTACCATTTTCACCGAATATATAAAGGGTTTCTTCCAAATTTTTAGGATATACATTATTAGTACCCTCAATAATTCCGTAAGCACCGTTTTTAAATTTCAAAACAGCAATACCCAAATCTTCAGCTTCAATATAGTCGTGGTTTAAGTTATCTGTATAAGCAAAAACCTCATCTATCTCATCTCCCATCATCCATCTTATTAAATCAATATTATGGATACATTGGTTCATCAAAGCACCACCATCTTGTGCCCATGTACCTCTCCAAGGAGCTTGTTGATAATAACTGGCATCCCTATTCCATCTAATATGTGCAGTAGCATGAAATATTTTACCAAAATCACCATTTTCAACAGCACCTCTTATTTTTTGTATAGCTTTGTTAAAACGATTTTGGTGACAAGCACAAACTTTTAGATTATTTTTCTCAGCAGTTTTAATAATCATATCTGCATCCTCCAAAGAAAGAGCAATCGGTTTTTCTATGATTACATTAGCTCCATGTTCCAAACAATAAACTGCAATTTTAGCGTGTTCCCCACTCTCGGTTGCTATTGCAACTAATTCTGGCTTTTCTATCTCTAGCATTTCTTTATAGTCTGTATATTCAGCCACCTCAGATACTTCACTAAACATTCCCTTTTTTTCTTTTATTCTCTCTTCCAAAAGGTCACAAAGGCCAACGATATTCAAATTATTATTAATCGCAGCACTTATATGATTGGGTGAAATTCTCCCACACCCAATTAATGCATATTTCATAATTAAATCCTCCTTAAAATATTGTTATAAAAATAGATTGCTAATATTAAAAAACAAACATTCTTATACGACAATTATAACAAAAAAAAACAGCAAAATCAACGAAATTTTACATAATATAATTAATATACACGAAAAATAAAAATGTATTAAAAATTGACATCGTAAAATATATTACAATTAAAAGAAAGGCTATATTTTTTTAAAAAATTCTGCTATAATTATAAATATGCATAAATGGAGATGATCGCAATGTCCAAAAGAAAAAAAAGAAAAATAATAAATTCCATAGGCAAGTTCATTGCCGTAATTGGAATTATCACATTACTAATTTTTTGTATTAATTTATTTAGACTAAATCTACTACCAATTAAATATATAATTATATTACTTGGTATATTATTATTCATTTATTTCATTATGTATATTTTCATCCTTGGCAAAAAAATAAAAATCCCTATCAAAATATTTGCCAATATAATAATCTTAATTTTTTCATTATTTTTTATTCTTGGAAACACATATCTAGATAGAACGATATCATTTTTTGATAGAATAAATGATAATTTATCACAATCGGAAGAATACTACTTGATGATTCTTAAAGATGCGAAATACAATAAAATTGAGGAATTAGGCGGTGAAAAAATTGGCTTTTATAAAAATGAATCTACACATAATGTAAAAGAAGCAGTTGAAACCCTTGGTAAAAAAATATATTTTGAAGAACGAGATTATGACGATATTCAAAATTTATTTGAAGCAATAAGAGAAAAAGAAGTAAAAGCAATACTAATTAATGCGTCAATTAAAAATATTATGAATGAAGATTATTCATATATGATAAGTACTCTAAAAGAAATAGGCACAATAAATGTTCCTATTAAAAATAATGATATAGTTAAAATTGTAGATGTAACAAATAGACCATTTAATATATATTTAATAGGCTCTGACTCATATGGTGATATTACTAAAACTTCAAATGGTGATGTAAATATGATTTTTACTATTAATCCCAAAACCAATCAAATATTATTGACTTCCATACCAAGAGATTACTATGTAGAATTATACAATACAAATGGGGGTATGGATAAACTGACACACGCCAGTTATTATGGTATTGAAACAGCTGTAAAAACCGTTGAAACATTATTAGAAACGGATATTAATTATTATGCTAGAGTCAATTTTTCGACGGTTGTTAAAATAGTAGATTTAATAGGAGGAATCGAAGTAAATTCTGATTACTCATTTTGCGATAGTGGTAGAGTCGGATGCTATAAAAAAGGATACAACAAATTAAATGGTGAACAAGCCTTAGCGTTTGCTAGAGAAAGAAAAAGTTTCAACGGTGGAGATAGAGTGAGAGGCCAAAATCAACAAAAAGTAATTAAAGCAATTATTGACAAGGTAACCTCATCAACAGCATTAATATCAAAATATAGTGATATATTATCTGCTATTGAAAAAAGTTTTCAAACTAATTTAGATGATGAAAGCATCACTAAATTAGTAAAACTAAAACCAAATAAAATGCCTTCATGGGAAATAATAAACCAAAGTTTAGACGGCTCAGATTCAAGCGCATATACATACTCATATCCTAAAAAACAACTATATGTAATGAAGCCAAACGAAGAAACAATAATAGAAGCACAAAATAAAATAAAGGAAATATTAAATGCAAATTAGTTTTGCATTTTTTTAATATATATTATATAATGATAATAGGTGATATAATGAAAAAATCAATAACACTTTTAATATCTTTAATATTATTAACAGGATGTGGTAACAATAAAGACAATAACCAAACCCAAGATAATTCCAATAAAGAACCGGTAAAAGAAGAAAAGAAAGTAACAATTGTAAATACTGAATCAGACCAAAGAACATACGCAGTAATGATAAACAATCATAAAGCAGCTCGTCCACAATCAGGTTTGCAAGAAGCCTATATTGTCTATGAGTTTATGGTAGAAGGTGGCATAACAAGAATGATGGCACTATATAGAGATAATGCTTCAGCAAAAATAGGTTCAGTAAGAAGTAGTAGACATTACTATCTAGACTATGTATTAGAAAATGATGCTATGTATTTCCACTGGGGAGGAAGTCCACAAGCATATAGTGATATGAAAACACTTAAAATAGAACACGCAGATGCTGTAGGCAGTGTATTTTGGAAAGATAAAAGCCTAAATAGAGCTACTGAACATACAGCATTTACTAGTACTGAAAAAATGACTAACTATGTTATAGATAAAAAAATAAGAAATACTACCAAACAACCTTTACTTTTAGAGTATACAACTGATGAAATAGATCTAAGCTCATTACCAGATAGTAAAATAGCAAATACTATCTCTATAAAATATTCAAATTATCAAACGGTAGGCTATGAATATGATAACCTAAATAAAGTATACAAAAGATCTGCCAATAATAAACCAAGCACCGATTTAGTAACACAGAACCAATACACAGTTAAAAATATTATTGTATATGACTTAAAGTATAGTACAATCAAAGGAGATACCTCAGGTAGACAAAACATAGATAACATTGGCAGTGGTAATGGCTATTATATAACAAATGGTTATGCTACTCCAATAGTATGGGAAAAGACTAGTAGAAGTAGTCAAACCGTCTATAGCTATCCTAATGGCAAAGAAATAAATGTAAACGACGGGAATACATTTATTCAAGTTTATCCAACCAGTGGCACTTTAACAATAAATGAATAATCAAAGAAGTTTTCAAAATTTAAAACTTCTTTTTTTATACATATAAAAGCTTAAATATGTTAATTTTAATACTGGTGATAAAATGTATTACTTAAATCTAATTATTATATATAGCATATTTGGTTTTATCTTAGAATCAGAAGTGTTTAAAATAAAAAAACTAAATAAACATAGCGGAGCTTTATTCGGCCCAATATCATTAGTATATGGTATTGGAATATTCATCTTAGAAATAATAGATAAATATTTATATACCAAAATAAAAACAAACAAATTTCTTCGCTTCATCATAATATTTATAGTAACATCAATCGTTTTAACTTCTGTAGAAGCCATAATAGGATATCTAGGCAATTTAGTATTAAATATAGATATATGGAATTATGAAAATAAAAAATACAATATTGGTAAGTACATCTGCCTAGAACTAATACCTATTTGGGGTATTCTTGGTACACTATATCTATATTACATAAAAAGATTTACAGATAAAATAATTAAATTAATACCCAAAGCATTCACAAAGATATCCACAGCTCTGTTGATAATAGACATTATACTAAGAATATATCTAAAATAGCATTTTTTCTATAAAGTTACCAATATTTATGATATAATACTAGTGATTTGAGGTGATTAATTATGAAATTAAACACAGTAGCATTAGTAGGTAGACCAAACGTTGGTAAATCAACAGTATTTAATAGATTAGTAGGTAAAAAAATATCTATAATCGAAGATACACCTGGTGTAACTAGAGATAGAATCTATGGTGATGTAGTATATAATGATTATAAATTCCATCTTATAGATACAGGAGGAATAGACGTCTCTAAGGAACTATTTAACGATGAAATAAAAATACAAGCCAATATTGCCATAGATGAGTCAGATATCGTTGTTTTTATAGTGGATGGTAAAGAAGGACTAAACCAAAACGATTATGTAATTAGAGACATACTAAAAAAGTCTGGAAAAAAGGTAATCGTCGCAGTTAATAAAATAGATAACCCTAAAAGATTTGATAATATTTATGAGTATTATGAATTAGGATTTGATAACATAATCCCAATCAGTGGAGAACATAATATCGGAATAGGAGAACTGTTAGATGAAATAACTGCTGATTTTAAGAAAGTAGAAGAAAATGATGTTGATGATGACAGAATAAAGTTTTGTATAATTGGAAGGCCCAATGTTGGTAAATCAAGTTTAGTTAATGCTCTTTTAAATGAAGAAAAAGCAATTGTCAGCAATATTGCAGGGACTACTAGAGATGCTGTAGATACACCATTTACCTATGAAAAAAAAGAATATGTAGCAATAGACACAGCGGGTATAAGAAAAAGTGGTAAAATCTATGAAAACATAGAAAAATATAGTGTTTTAAGAGCAATGAAAGCCATAGAAAGAAGTAACGTATGTGTAATAGTTATAAACGCCGAAGAAGGAATAATTGAACATGATAAACACATAGCAGGATATGCCTTAGAATCAGGAAAAGCAATGGTTTTAGTTGTCAATAAATGGGATACAGTTCAAGATAAAAATGACATTAAAACATTCACTAAATTAATAAAAGAAGAATTTAAATTTCTATCATATGTACCAATAGTATTCTTATCAGCCAAAACTAAAAAAAGAATACATACTCTTATGCCAGAAATAAACAAGGTATATGAAAATTCTAAAAAAGAAATAAAAACAAGTCTATTAAATGACGTAATCAGAGATGCCGTACTATTAAACGCTCCCCCTTCATATAAAGGTAGAAGGTTAAAAATATACTTTACTAGTCAAACAGGAACCATGCCGCCTAAATTTACCTTTAATGTAAACAGCAAGGGTCTAGTCCATTTTTCATACGAAAGATATCTAGAAAATAAAATTAGAGAATCATTTGATTTTGAAGGGACACCAATAGAGCTACAATTTAAAAACAAAAATGGTGAATAACCAAAACATAAGCACACATTATACCTCTTAACATATATTATGTTAGGAGGTATTTTAATGGCTTTTTCAGATAACTTTTTTAAAAAAGTAGAAAAGAAAACTAATGTTGATAAAAAAACAATATTACATCTTGCCGAAAGAATTCAAAAAAGTAATATGGAAGATGAAACTGTTTTAAAAGATGTCATTCACGACATTGCCAAAATGACTGGAAGGGAAGTATCTAAAGAACAAGAAGAAAAAATAATTAGTACCGTCAAAAGTGGGAAAGTACCAGAAAATTTAGATAAATACCTACAATGAGCAACATAATTATAGGTATAGTAGGAAAAGATAAAGAAATTGATCAAATAACATATCAAGCAATCACTAAAAACAATATGAAATATCTACACAATAAATGTAGTTACATAGGTCTAATTACCTATGATAATTATGAGCAAGCAGACATAAACGCTTTAAAACTATGTAACGGCATAATATTTCAAGGTGGTAATATTATATACCCATATCATTTTCAAATATTGGAATATGCTATCAATAATAATATTCCAGTTTTAGGAATCTGTATGGGTAACCAATTAATTGGTTTATATAGTGCTAACCAAGATGAAGAAGATTTAGAATTGATAGAAAACCATTATTCATTAAAAAAACAGGCTCACAAAGTAAATTTTAAAGAAAATAGTTACCTATACAATATCTTTGGACCACAAATAAGCGTTAATTCTAGACATAATTATAAACTAAAAGAAGTAAAAGATCCCTTTATAATAACTGGAGTATCAGAAGATAATGTTATTGAAGCTATTGAATATATAGACGATAATCATTTCATAATTGGTGTCCAATGGCACCCAGAAGACTTGGATAATATGAGCAAACTATACGATTTATTTCTAAAAGAAGTATTATTAAGAAAAATAAAATCTCAAAAATAAAATGGAAAGTTAATCTTTTCATTTTTTTAATACAAATATTTCATATTTAATAAAATATAACATAATATTTAATGAAACAAAAGAAAAGAGGTATGTAATGGAAAAAATAGAAGTTATCAAAAGTATTGGTAAAAGAACAGGTGGCGATATATATTTAGGTGTAGTAGGGGCTGTAAGAACGGGGAAATCAACATTTATCAAAAAATTTATGGAAACATTAGTAGTTCCTTATATAGAAGATGAATATGAAAGAAAAAGAACACTAGATGAACTTCCACAAGCAGCAGCAGGGAAAACAATAATGACCACAGAACCTAAATTTATTCCCGCAAATGCCGCTAAAATTACTATTGACGATTTCCAAGCTCAAATTAGAATGGTTGATTGTGTCGGCTATGTAATCAAAGCAGCCAAGGGCTATGAAGATGAAAACGGACCAAGATATGTAAGAACCCCATGGTATGATGAAGCTATTCCCTTTGTAGAAGCAGCAGAAATTGGTACAGAAAAAGTAATAAAGGATCATTCCACTATCGGTATTGTTGTAACTACCGACGGTTCAATTGGAGAAATTCCAAGAAACGAATACTTAGAAGCTGAAAAAACAATTGTTGAAGAACTAAAAGAAATAGGAAAACCATTTATAGTAATATTAAACACCACAAATCCAATGTCTAAAGAAGCCCAAACACTATCAGAAAATTTAAAAGAAGAATACGGAGTACCAGTAATTCCTACCAATGTCGAAAATATGGTAGAAAAAGATATGTATAATATTCTAAAAGAAGCCCTATATGAATTTCCAATCTCGGATATAAAAGTCAATATGCCACAGTGGGTAGCCATATTAAATCCTAATCATTATTTAAAGAAAGCATATATAGAAAAAA
Source organism: Bacilli bacterium (assembly GCA_016302935.1). Classification (GTDB taxonomy): domain Bacteria; phylum Bacillota_I; class Bacilli_A; order RF39; family UBA660; genus JAEDMO01. Next base: position 11,850 of record JAEDMO010000008.1, read on the forward strand.
TGAAAGAAAGTGTAATAGAAATAGATAAATTAAGAGATTGCGATAATATAATAGACACGTTTAAAGATAATGAGTATATTAAAAAAGCTTATATATCAGAAATCGACCCGTCAACTGGAGAAGTAACAATAAATTTAGAAACACCAAGTGGCTTATACAATCAAGTACTAAATGAGATAATAGGAGGCAATATAAACAGCAAAGCCGATTTATTATCATTATTTCAGGAATATAGCATTGCTAAAAGTGAATACGATCAAATAAAATCAGCCCTAAAAATGGTTAAACAAACAGGCTATGGAATTGCCTCACCAACATTATCTGATATGAAACTAGACACCCCAGAAATAATTAAACAAGGAAATCGTTACGGCATCAAATTAAAAGCCATCGCTCCATCGATTCATATGATTAGAGTAGACGTAGAATCAACTTTTGAACCGATAATTGGCTCAGAATTACAATCCAAAGAACTAATCAATTATTTGATGAAAGATGATGAAGCTGACAATATATGGAAAAGTGAAATATTTGGAAGAAGTCTAGATGTCATAGTTCAAGAAGGAATACAAGCAAAATTATCAATCATGCCAGAAAATATTAGATATAAATTAAAACAAACACTAACTAAAATAGTAAATAAAGGTTCTAACAATATGATAGCTATTGTCATTTAAATTAGCTCTAATTAAATAGAGCTTTTAATTTGTCACATCAGTTAGAAAATTCTCCAAAAAAGCATAATATTTTACAAAAATACTTGCATTTACAAGGGTATTATGGTATCTTTATGTTGTAAGCATAATGCTTAACAAAAGAAAATGGAGGTTATTAAAATGACAAAAGCAGAATTAGTAGAATTTATTGCAGATAAAGCTGATTTAACAAAAGCTGATGCAGCTAGAGCTTTAGAAGCAGTTATAGAAGGGATTTCAAAAGGCCTAAAAAAATCAGGCAAAGTAACATTAGTAGGATTTGGTACATTTACTGCTAAGAAAAGAGCAGCTCGTACAGGACGTAATCCACAAACTGGTGCAGAAGTTAAAATTCCATCACGTGTTGTACCTGGTTTCAAAGCTGGAAACAAATTAAAAGAAACTTTAAACTAATAAAAACCTAATAGGTTTTTTTTTGCCAGCAATTATGTTATAATTAAAGAGGTGATGCTATGTTAGATAAAGCCATAGAAGTACTAGAAAAACTAGAAGAAAACGGTTTTACCGCGTACATTGTAGGTGGTTTTGTCAGGGACTACCTCATAAAAAGAGAAACAACAGATATTGATATATGTACAAATGCAACCCCCAAAGATATTGTTTCTATATTTAATGTCAAACTTTTACCAGAAAATAATTATGGTTCAGTCGTTGTAATTTATAAAAAAATTAGGTTTGACATTACTACCTATCGCAAAGAAATAAAATATGAAGATAATCGCAGACCGGTTAAAATAAAATACATAAATAATTTAAAAAAAGATTTATGCCGTAGAGACTTTACTATCAATACCCTATGTATAAACAGTAAAAAAGAAGTTTTAGATATACTAAATGTTAGAAAAGATTTAGATAACAAACTCATTAAAACTGTTGGCAATCCTCGATATAGAATAAAAGAAGACAGCTTGAGAATATTAAGAGCCATTAGATTCGCCACCATTTTAGACTTTGAAATAGATAAAAAAACATTAATATATTTAAAAAAGTATGGACACTTACTAAAAACTTTATCATATAACCGTAAAAAAGAGGAATTAAACAAAATATTCTTAAATAAAAATAGCCAAAAAGGAATAGACCTATTAATTAAGTTAAATCTATATAACCACCTAGATATCCCTAAATTAAAAGATTTAAAACCATGTAACAATATTATTGGTATCTGGAGTCAATTAGAAGTAGATGATTTATATCCATTTACCAAACTAGAAAAAGAACAAATGGTTAAAATTAGAAAATTACTAAATCTAGATATTTTAAATCCCTATAATATTTATAAATATGGCCTATATTTATCTACCATAGTAGCAGAAATAAAAAATATTGATAAAAAAGAACTAAATAAAGTAAGAAATAAATTACCAATTTTAACCAGTAAAGACCTTGCCATTAAACCCATAATGATTTCTAAAATAATTAATAAACCACCAGGAAGCTACTTAAAAGAAATATTTAATGATGTAGAAAAACAAGTAGTTCTAGGTAATATAGAAAATAACTATCTAGCGATAGAAAAATATATTATAGAAAATTATTCTCAAACATATCCTTAATTTAGAAAGGATATGTTTTTATGTTTAAAATATTATCTTTATTTATGATTTTATTACTAACTAAAAGTACCACTCATATTATAATACCTGCAGTTAATGATTCACAAATTCCTATAAATTCCATTATTTTCATAAATGATAAACTAGATCATTACTTATTAATTAAATATCAAGATAAATATGACTTAATAATAGTTAGCCCTACAAAATCGGATTTAAGCAAAGTAAAAAAAATAACCACTAAAATCGATAAAATATATCTTTATCAAAATCAAATAGTAGATATTAGTTACAACAAAAAGTATTTATTGAATAAAAATCAAATTATTGATAACATAGAATATAAAAATCAAATATTAACTATAAGTATAAATAATCAAAAATTTTGTCTTTATAAACGTTCATCGAGTACTGTTTCTTGTAACTTTGTCTACATTGAAGACAATAATAAAGACATCTTTATTAAATTAAATGATAAAATAGACGTTCTATTTTTCCATCTTCAAAAACACTTTTCCAATCTATTCATCGAGGAAATATATTCAAATTGGTTAGACACATATTCCTTAACAGATAATAACTATACTATATTAACGCTTCAAGATACCTACGCCATATTTAACATTAAAATCCCATAATTATAAGCTTTACATCCCATTTTTTAAATAGTATAATATAAATAAAAGTTGGTGATCTATATATGAAAAAACTTATCTTATCTATTCTTGCCATTCCGTTAATTATTTTTATATATATAAATATAATCACCATAAACAATAACAACTATAAAATAAAAAACACTAGCATAATTAAAGAAAAACTATCACTAAACAATATAACAACCTACAATTACTATGATTACACTTATACTGTCATTACCAAAGATGAAGTAATAGTAGTAAATGATAAATACGAAATAATTATTCGTGAATCATTAGATAAAATAACCATTGATAACTGTTTTTTAATATATAAAAATAACAATCTTACCTGTGAAGAAAAAGAATATAAAAATAACAAAATAATATATAAATACTATAATGCTCTAACTAGTGAGTTAATATCCAGTATAGAAATTAAGGAGGGTTTATAATGCCAACAGAAATACTAAACAAAGTGATTAAAGAAAAAACATATAATGTTCCTAGTTTTATTTTAAAAAATTACGAAAAATTAAATTTAACAGCTGAAGAAGTTTTAGTACTAATTGTGTTATATAATCACTATGGTAAGATATCCTACGATATCAATAAGCTATTAGAAGAAATCAATTTAGAAAAATATAAACTTATGCAATTAATATCCAGTTTAGAAGAAAAAAAAATTATCAGTATCGATTTAATAACAAACTCCAAAGGTTTAAAAGAAGAATATATTAGTTTAGAATTACTATATGATAAAATTGTTAATATTTATCTAGATGTTAAAGAAGAAACAAATGAGAGTGCTGATATATATTCGGCTTTTGAAAAAGAATTAGGTAGAACACTATCACCAATGGAGTACGAAATAATAAAAGGGTGGGTTATGGATAAATTTAGTGACGAATTGATTATCCTAGCTTTAAAAGAAGCAGTTTATAATGGAGTAAATAATCTAAGGTATATCGATAAAGTTTTATATGGATGGCGCAAAAAAAATATAAAAAATAAACAGGACATAATCAAAGATAAAGAAAAATTTAAAAATCGCCAAAAAGAAAACGTTGAAGTCTTTGATTATAATTGGTTAGATGAATAAAATACTATCATATTTAGATGAATTGTTCCCAAATCCTAAATGTGAACTTAATTATACCAAAGATTATGAATTGTTAATTGCAGTTATGTTAAGTGCTCAAACAACTGACAAAAAGGTAAATAAAGTTACTGAAATATTATTTAATAAATATCCTACTATAAATGACCTAAAAGATGCCAAAATCACCGACATAGAAGATATTATTAAAGAAATAGGAACCTATCATAAAAAAGCTAAATTTGTAAAAGAAATAGCACAAATTCTTTATAATAATAATGAAATCATTCCTAAAGATAGAAAATTTATTGAAAAATTACCGGGTGTTGGACATAAAACAGCCAATGTCTTTTTATCTGAAATATATAATGAACCCTGTATCGCTGTTGATACCCACGTAGCAAGAGTAAGCAAAAGATTGCACCTAGCTAATTCCCACGATGATGTTGTTAAAATTGAAAAAAAACTTATGAAAAAAATTCCTAAAGATAGATGGAGTAAGACCCATCACCAATTAGTATTATTCGGTCGTTACCATTGCAAAGCCATTAATCCAAATTGTACTAATTGCAAACTATATGATATATGTATAGAAAAAAAGAAAACTATTTTTAAAGGTGAACCCTAAATAGTTTTCTTTTTTATTTAACATTAATTGTCAATGTAAATTTATCAACATAATCATTATACTTAACTGAATATTGCACTCTATATGTTCCAGAACTTGATGTATTAATCAATTTACTAATTGGATTACTACTAGTAACTGTTGTCGTACTAGTACCATGTTTAACAACTGCTGAAATTGTAGCTTTATCAGTAACATCAACATCATTATAAGTAATAACAATAGGTTTATCTTGCTCTACGAAAGTAGAACCTATATTAATATTAATAACTTTCGATTTAACACTATCACCATAAAACTTAACAGCTAAACCGGCAGGAGTAACAGTAGTACCAGGTGTATTAGAGATAGTAACCGGTACTTCTACTCCTGTGCTAGAGTTACTTTTAAACTTATAGTATTCAGCTTTAACTACCAATGTAATAGTACCATTCGTACCACTAGGAACTACATAAGTATAATTATTGTCAGTTACAAAATCTAAAGCCATAAGATTACCGCTAGCATCTTTTTTATAAATACCAAAACCAAATTCGCCTAAAACACTATCATTATATAATTTTCTTTCACTAACAAACACACTTGTACTATTTCCAAATACTGATTGTGAAAAATAATTATTTAAATAAGCATCCGTTAATATCTTTGGTTCTTGATAATCCCAATTAAGCCTAATTTTACCATTAGAAATGCTATAATCGTAACGAATGTTAGTAACATTATCAAATTGAGCAAATCTTGGTGATACCTCCGTCGGCTCAGTACCCTTAATAAATACTTCCTTAGTTATTAAATCACTTGGAGTATATGCACTAGGTAACATTGCAGGCCAAGTACCTTTTTCTACATCCACACTTACAACAGTACCAGGTACTTTAAAAGTTTTAGAAGTCTTAGGAATATATTTCATAACCGCTCTCATAATATTTTCCTTTTGAGTATTATAACCGCTTCTACTATGTTGATATTCCTTAGATGCTCTTTCATAACCATACCACAAAGCAATAGAATGTTCAGGGGTATAAGCTACAGTCCACAAATCATTAATACTAGAAGATAGTCCCTTTTCTTTAACATATTCCTTACTATAATTAGAAGTACCAGTCTTAGCAGCAACTTGCACTCCAGAGAGTTTAGCACCACCATTAAAACCATTATTAACAGCATAAACTAACATGTTATTCATTAAATATGCAGTAGCTTCAGACATAACTCTATTTTTTTGATGCTTATATTCAAAAACCTCACCAGTAGATCTTATTTCAATTTTAGTAATTGTATATGGTTCAATATAATATCCACCGTTAGCAAAAGAAGCATAAGCAACAGCTATTTGCAAAGGAGAAACTCCAGTAAAACCACCTATAGCATGTGCTTCGTGTAGAAAACCATTTTCTACTTCTGGTTCTATACCCAAACTAGTTACAAATTCTAAGATCTTAGATTTATTTAAACTTTGAAAAGCTTTCAAAGCAGGAATATTTCTAGATACAGCTAAAGCCGATTTCATTGTCATTAAACCACTATATTTATTATCCCAGTTATTAACTTCCGGTCCATTAGTATAAGACCATTTTTCATCGGTGAACAATTGATAAGTAGACCAATTTTCAAATTCAATTCCAGGAGCATAGTCAAATAGTGGTTTAGCAGTCGATCCTGGTTGTCTTCTTGCTTGAGTAGCAAAGTTAAAACTTTGAGATGTAGTTCTATTTCTACCAGCCCCAATGGCAATAACTGCTCCAGTATTAACATCAGTAACAGCAATACCTGCTTGAACAACATCATCTTTCCATTTAACTGTCTCACCAGCTAAAGCTTTATTAATACCATCTTGTACATCAATATTTAAAGTAGTATATATTTTCATCGGTGTTACATAAGGATCTAGCCCAGTCAATTTAATAGCCTCTTCATATACCGTACGAGAAAAGCCATAATATTGATCTAACTCTTTACCACCATCACCCGAAAGAAGACTTTCAACGGGAATACTCTTAGCAATATCTGCCTCTTCCTTAGTAATATAACCGTGCCTTACCATCAAATTAAGTACAGTATTTCTTCTTGTCTCAGCTTTTTCTGGATAAACATAAGGATTGTACCCATTAGGAGATTGAAATAATCCAACTAACAAAGCAGCTTCTGTCAAAGAAAGATCTCTAGCAGATTTACCAAAGTAATATTGACTACCTTGTTCAACCCCATAATTAGTTTCCCCCATACAGTTATCATTTAAATAAAATTCAATAATCTCTTGTTTAGTATAATTTTTTTCTATTTGAAAAACTGATACATAAATATCTCTAAATTTTCTAATAATTCCCTTAATTCCGTGACTAGTAGTATCGGTAAAATTATTTTTAGAAACCTGCATTGTCAAAGTGGAAGCCCCACCTGCATCTTTCCCTAAAAGTTGCAAAGCAGAAGCTTTTAAAAATCTCGCCAAGTCAACTCCATTATGTTGAAAAAATCTTGAATCTTCAGTAGCAATCAAAGCATCTACTAAAACTTGAGGAAATTCATCATAAGAAATTTTTTCCCTTTTTTGAAGAATATCATCGGTCATTACTCCCAATGTAGTAAATTCATTACCCTTATTGTCATACATAATGGTAGATTCAGACTGTGATAACTTATCAGGAACAAAGTCATCAGTCGTTAAAACAATATAAGCACAAAAAGCTGTAAACGCTAAAATCATAAAAATAGCTAAAATAAGAAGTACAATAACTATCTTTTTCCATAAGCATTTATCCCTAAACCATTTAAATTTAGATTCCCCGCCTTTTTTCTTTGCAGATTTCTTAACACCATTTTTTTTCTTTTTTAATTTCATTTTTTCCTCCTACTTACTAAGATAAAGATCTATTGCATCCAAATAATCTAACCTAGGTGAATATTTAAGTTCAACCAAATATCCCTTTTCCACAAAATACTCATATGGAATAGACTTTCTATCGTTATTATCTATAAATTCTAACAATTCATTTCCAAATAAAACATAATTCTTCCCTAACAAATTAAATCTAACTATAATAAAACTAATACCACCAAGCTTAAGAACTCTTCTGATATGCTCAAGTTGGTGTTTATGAATATTTGAAAGTGGAAAACTAGTTTTACTATTACATTCCTTAGCATCAAAATCTAAATAACAAGACTTATATACCCCACAGTAATCCAAAGTTGATGGCTTTTCAAAAAAAGCCTCCGTTATTTTAGATGTTTTACTATTAGGATATACAACCTTAACTATTTTAATTGGTGTAGGCTTTTTATATATTAAGGCTCTATCAATATTACGATAATACTCATTTGTAATATTAATATCTTCTTCTAACAAAAGCCCCTTATTAGCATAAGTGACATAGTTGTTCTTTTTTTTTGTAAGAGCACTTAATTTCACAAACCATCACCTTACTTAATTATACTACAAAATAACAAAAATTACTATCTATTTTTGTTATCATTTGTCGAAACACCAGCATCGAATATAAAATAGTGTTAAATTATAATAAAGGAGGTAATTATGCCACAAAACTATTTATTAGATGAAATGTTTGAAGAAATATTTGAAGACATAACATATATTAAAGTTTATAGTGCTATACTATTAAACAATAACACTAAGAAAATTTAACCAAATTACAAAATATAGTGTATAATAAAATTGGTGATATTTATGGACACAATAATAACAAAAGCTCTTATCAAAGAGCAAAAAAGACAAAAAAACAATATTGAACTAATAGCATCTGAAAATTTTGCTTCAAAAGATATACTAAAATTACAAGGATCAATATTTCAAAACAAATACGCAGAAGGTTATCCCAATAATAGATATTATGGAGGATGCGAAAATGTTGATACAGTAGAACTACTAGCAATAGAATATGCCAAAAAAATATTTGGATGCAATTATGCCAACGTTCAACCACATTCAGGTAGCAATGCTAACTTAATAGCGTATAACGCCCTTTTAAATAGTGGTGATAAAATTATGGGGCTAGATTTAAGCTGTGGGGGACACCTAACTCACGGTAGCAAAGTTAATTTTAGTGGTCATAATTTTTGCGTCGTTAATTACTACGTTGATGAAAAAACCGGTCTTTTGGACTATGAAGCCATAAGAGAAATTGCTAAAGAAGAAAAACCAAAATTAATTGTAGCCGGTGCCAGTGCCTACCCAAGAAGAATAGATTTTGCAAAATTTCGTTCTATCGCCGATGAAGTAGGGGCTTACCTAATGGTCGATATGGCCCATATTGCTGGATTAGTAGCTACTGGTAATCATCCATCTCCATTTCCTTATGCTGACATTGTAACATCAACTACACATAAAACACTAAGAGGTCCTCGTGGAGGTTTTATCCTAACCAATAATGAAGAAATAGCCAAAAAAATAGATAAAACAACATTTCCATATATTCAAGGAGGACCACTCATGCATACCATCGCGGCCAAAGCCCAATGTTTCTATGAAGCCCTAAGCGAAGATTTTAAAAAATATCAAAACCAAGTAATTAAAAACGCTCAAATCCTAGCAAACACTCTAAAAGAAGAAGGAATAAAACTTATAACAGATGGTACTGATAACCATCTACTGCTTCTAGATGTAAAATCATCCTTAAATATATCGGGACAAGAAGCAGAAACCGTTCTAAGCAAAATTAACATAACCGTAAACAAAAATAGCATTCCATTTGATAAAGAAAAACCAAAAGTTACCAGTGGAATTAGAATTGGAACAGCAGCGATGACTACCTTAGGCTTCAAAGAAGAACAATTTAAACAAGTAGCCCAAATAATATCGTTATCGCTAAAAAACAAAGAAGATAAAAAAATACAAACCAAATTAAAAAAAGACGTTAAAAAACTAATGGAGGGGGTAAAGTGATTATATTAAACGGCAAAGAAGTAAGTAGGAAGATAAAAAACGAAATCAAAGAAAAAATACAAAAAGAAAATTTATCTCCCCTACTAGTGGTTATTAGGGTAGGGGATGACCCAGCTAGCGAAACATATGTAAAATCAAAAAACAAATCTTGCAACGAAGTAGGAATAAAATTTAAAGAGATTCACTTAAAAAAAGAAGAAAAAGAAGAAAATATCATAAATATGATTAAATTATTAAATAATGATTCATCAGTTAGTGGTATATTAGTTCAATTACCACTTCCATCAAATCTAGATACCGATAAAATTATTAATACTATACTTCCAAGCAAGGATGTAGATGGTCTTACCAATACCAATAAATGTAGCCTCTTAAATAACAACCCCATTATAATTCCTTGTACTCCTAAAGGGATACTCTACCTTTTGAAAGAATACCAAATACCCATAAAAGGAAAAAATATTGTCATCGTAGGAAGAAGTAAGCTAGTAGGTAGACCTCTAATTGACCTACTACTAAATGAAAATGCTACAGTAACTATATGCCATAGTCACACAGAAAATATAAAAGAACACACTATAAATGCCGATATTTTAATCAGTGCTGTCGGCAAAAAACACATTATTAAAAGTGATATGATAAAAGAAAATGCAATTGTCATCGATGTTGGCATAAATAAAGAAAATGAAAAAATATATGGTGATGTTGAAGAAAGTGCCTATGATAAAGTATCATACATTACCCCAGTACCAGGAGGAATAGGACCAATGACAGTAGCAATGCTTTTACAAAACACAATACAGTGTTATATGATAAACAAAAAATAATGTAACTATGCCAAAAACGCATAGTTTTTATTTAATAAATATTCTAAATTATGATAAAATATAGATAACATAATTAAAAGAGAAAAAGGAGTAAAATATGAAAAAATATAAATTTAATATATATAATTTAGATTGTGCTAATTGTGCTATAAAACTAGAAGAACAGTTAAATAAAGATGAAAAATTAAATAACGTTTCTGTCAATTTCACTACAGGTAAAATATCGTTTGAATCATCTTCCAAAATAAAAGCTGAATATCTAAACGACAAAATAAAAAAAATAGAACCAGATGCCTACGTTTCTACCCTAGAAAAAGAAAACCCGCATACATTTAGTTTAAGCATATTAATAATTGCTATATGTATAGGACTAATTGGGTATTACACAAAAATGCCATCTATTTATAAACATATATTGCTTATAACTTCTTACATACTATTGTTATACAAAACATTTATAAATGCAGTTAAACTACTAATAAAAAGTAAAACCTTAAATGAAAATGCACTTATCACCATATCTTGTATTGGAGCCTATCTAGTAGGTGAACAACTAGAAGGAATGATGGTAATAGCACTATATACAATAGGTAAAATATTAGAAAATAAAGCCATATCTAATTCAAAAAATTCCATAAAAGACTTAGTTAATCTAAAACAAAATTATGCCAATATAAAAATAGATAACAAAATAAAAAAAATAAAAGTAGAAGAAGTCAAAATAGGGGATACCCTAATTATAAAAAAAGGAGAATTTGTTCCTGTAGATGGAGAAGTTATTAAGGGAACTACCTCAATCAACTCATCCGCACTAACTGGTGAAAGCGAACAAATAACGATAAAAGAAAAGGATAAAGTATTATCAGGATATATAAATTTAGAAAACGTTATTGAAATAGAAGCCACTGCAACCTTCGAAAATTCCATAGTCGCTCAAATATTAGAATTAACACAAAATGCTACTGATAAAAAAACCAAAACCGAAACCATTGTATCTAAAGTAAGCAGAATATATACTCCAATCGTTTTAACACTATCGATTATAATTTCACTAACTCTTCCTCTTATCAGCAACACAACTTATCAAGAAAGCATCTATCGTGGCCTTACCTTCTTGGTTATATCCTGTCCTTGCGCTATTGCTATTTCTGTACCATTAGCATACTTTATTGGTATAGGCACATCTTCTAGAAATGGAATTTTAATAAAAGGAAGCAATTATTTAGATGCATTAAGTAACATCAAAGAAATAATTTTTGATAAAACTGGAACATTAACCACAGGAACATTTAATGTCAGTAATATAGAAATATATGATAATAAATATTCCAAAGACGAAATAATTGATATCCTAGCAAAGGGAGAAACATTCTCTGATCATCCTATTGCCAAATCCATTTTAAAACTAAAAAATGAAAAAATTGATAATGCAGATGTTACCAACTATAAAGATATAGAAGGTCAAGGAATATCATATACTATTGACAAAAAAAGAATTAAAGTAGGTAATAAAGATATATGCAATTGTTCAAAAGAAGCCACCCTTCACTTAAATATAGATAATAAACATATAGCATCGATTACCATAGATGACGGAATAAAAAAAGGTGTCCAAGATACTCTTCAAACCTTAAAAAAACAAAACATTAAAATATATATGTTCACCGGTGATAAAAAAGAAGTTGCTATAGCAATTGGGAAAACCTTAAAAATTGATCAAGTAGAATATGAAATGCTACCAACGGACAAATATTATAATTATGAAAAAATAAAAAAAGAAAACACAATACTAGCCTTTGTAGGAGATGGAATAAACGATGCCCCAGTTTTAAAAAGAGCAGATTTAGGTATTTCAATGGGAGGTATAGGATCCGAAGCGGCAATAGAAGCTAGTGATGTTGTTATAATGAACGATGATTTATCAAAAATACCATTAGCCATAACTATCTCTAAATACACCAAAAAGATTATCAAACAAAATTTAATATTCGCTATTTTAACCAAAATAACAATATTAATTTTAAGCATCTTTGGTTTAACCAACATGTGGCTTGCTGTACTGGCAGATACTGGCGTAACTCTAATAACCATAATTAATTCTATCAGAATAAGCAAAAAGTTTAAAATAAATAATACATTCAAGCATTAACAATTAATTAACTGTTAATAATTTAGCTATTTTTAAACGAAACTAGAAAAAAAGACGGTGCTGTAAGTGGAGCAATATATTTCTGTGCTAAAAAAAATAAATACGTCTATGGCAATGCCCAATACTATGTAATTGAAAACGACTTAAAAGAATTTTATGATGA
>JAEDMO010000054.1 GCA_016302935.1 Bacilli bacterium
CCAAGTGCATGTTATTTATGTTCTAATTCTTCTGGTATGTATTATACTTGGTCTAAAAATGTTAGTGATTCTTGTGTTTTACAAAGTGATATAACTAATCAAGAAGATTGTAATAAGAAAAATGATACTATAGAACATAAAAAGAAGGCTTCTATTTCTTGCCCTAATGGTACATTATCTTATGGTCAATCTAATTATGCTAGATTTTTTAGCATTGATAATCCTTATTCTTTATGTTATTATGATAAGAGTTATGATGCTTTTAATGTTGATGAAAATAGTTCTTGTGGTACTTATTTAAACGATAGTTCTTGTGCTGCTTATCCTAATTCTAAAGTCATGTTTTTACAAGAGGGTACTAGATGTAATTATATTTGTTATACGCAAAGAGTTGCATCATGTGATGATGGTAGTGAACCAGTGCTAATTAATTCTGTATATTACTGTAATTAATAAAAAAACTAGTTATCCCAAAGAGATATCTAGTATCATCATAACGGAGAAACCGATTAAAGTAAATAAGGCCATTAGGTCTTTTTTTTCGTTGGTTTGACTTTCTGGTATTAGTTCTTCAACGACAACATATATCATTGCTCCAGCAGCAAATGCTAGTAAAAAGGGAAGGAGAAGTCTTACTTTTATAACTAATAAAGCACCTAGGAATCCTGATATTGGTTCTACTATACCACTTAATTGACCATATAAGAAGGCTTTTTTTCTTGAAAATCCTTCTCTTCTTAATGGGACGCTGACTGCTGTACCTTCTGGAAAATTTTGAAGACCGATGCCAAGAGCTAATAAGCAGGCATTAATTAGTGTTGCTCCTTCTAGTCCGTAGGCTATTGTACCAAAAGCTACTCCTACTGCTAGACCTTCTGGGATGTTATGTAGTGTTATTGAGAATATTAGCATTAAACTTCTTTTAAAACTGTTGTTTTTGTTTTCTTTTTTCTTGTTTAGGAAATTAAAAATTTTATCTCCAATAAATAGTAGTAGTCCTCCTGTGAAAAAACCTAGGAATGCTACTAACCAAGTTATCATATTTAGGCTTTTAGCCATTTCTATTGCTGGTGATAATAATGACCAGAATGATGCTGCAATCATAACTCCGGCAGCAAAACCAAGCATTGCATCCATAACACTTTTATTTATCTTTTTGAAGAAAAAGACTAATCCAGCACCTAAGGCGGTTATTCCCCAAGTAAAGATAGTTGCTAAAAGGGCTTGGATGGTGTGATCAAGGTTAATAAAAAAATCAATCATAAATACACCTCACTGATGTATTTTATGATTAATTTTAATTTTGGTTATGGAATATTATTTAATTTATAGTTTATTTTTTTGGTAAGGAAATTTTTATTATATTTATGGTTATTAGTTATAATATATGTATATATTGTCGATATGATTAGGTCTATTATAAATAAAATGGTAACAATGGTTATAATACCATTTGGAATAGTTAACGATGTGAAGATGGGGTTTAAGTATTTTACGGTGATACCTAGAATACCAAATTCAATAGTATTTATTAAACATATTCTTCCTTTTAAGTTGTATTTTTTTCTTTTGTAATCCCACCATTTATGATGATATATTTTTTCCATTAAATAACTGGTTGTGTATTCTATAATGATAGAGATAATAATTGATAGTATAAAGATTATGAAAATATTGTCTTGGTAATTAGTAATATGATGAATTAGGAGACCTGCTATACCGTACATTGGGCAGAATGGGAGAAATAGAAAGTGAGTATTTATTATCTTTTTTTTGCCGTATGAAATAAAGATAATTTCTAAAATCCAGCCTAGAGTTGCATATATTAAAAATAATTTCATTAAAATCACCATTAAATTATATGAAAAAGTGATGATTTTATGATAAAATAATAATGTTACAAATGAGGTGAAAATATGGAAATAGAAAAATTAAAAGATTATGCTAATAAGCTTATGTTTGATATGGATGATTCAGAGTATGAAACTTTGGCTTTAGAATTTGAGGTTATTTTAAAGCAAATGGATTTGATCGATAAAATTGATGGTATTGAAAAGGTAGATCCTATGTTTTTTCCTAATGAAGATTTTTCTTTGAGATTAAGAGATGATGAGGATATTACTGTTATTGATACTAAGGATGCGTTAGCAAATGCCAAGGATGTTTTAGCAAATCAAATCAAGGTACCTAAGGTGGTGGGTAATGATGAAATGTAAGAATATTAAGGATATTAGAAATGATTTAGATAATGGATTAGTTACTAGTTTGGATTTATTTAAAAGTAGTGTTGATAAAGCTTTGAAATATCAAAGTGATTATAATTGTTTTGTAACTATTTTAGATAACTATGAGCATATTGACAATAAGGATAGTTTATTAAATGGGGTTGTTTATGCTCTTAAGGATAATATATCTACTAAGGGAATATTAACTACAGCTTCTTCTAATATTTTAAAAGATTATGTTCCGGTATATGATGCTACTATATATAGGAAGTTAAAAGAAAATGGGGCTGTTTTAATGGGAAAGACAGTACTTGATGAATTAGCTATGGGGGGAACTGGAACTACTGCTCATACTGGTATTGTTAGAAATCCTTACGATAAAAGAAGAATGATTGGTGGTTCTTCAGCAGGAAGTGCTGCTTGTGTTGCTCTTGGAGTAGTGCCTTTTGCTATAGGTAGTGATACGGGAGATTCTATTAGAAAACCTGCTGCTTATGGAGGGGTTGTTGGGTTTAAGCCTAGTTATGGAAGAATTTCTAGATATGGACTTTTTCCTTTTGCATCTTCTCTTGATCATTTGGGAGTGCTTACTACTAATGTTATGGATGCTGCAATTGTTGTAGATGCGGTTAAAGGTTATGATAGTAAGGATATGACTTCACTTAAGGATGATAAGATAGTATACTTAGATAATTTGGAAAATGATGTTAGAGGAAGAAAACTATTTTATATAAAAGAGATTTTGGATATTAATTCTGATAACGAGGAACTTTGTGAAATTGTTAATAATTTTAAGGAAGTTATTTCCAAGTGTGAAAGTTTAGGAATGGAAGTTTTCCCAGTATCTATGGATATAAATTTATTAAAGGCAATATATCCAGCTTATATTACTATATCTTGTGCTGAGGCTACTTCTAATAATGCTAATTTGACGGGAATAATATTTGGTTCTAGAAGCGATAAGGAAAATATTAATGAAATGATGATGGATGCTAGAACAAATGGTTTTTCTGAACTTATTAAGAGAAGGTTTATTCTTGGAAGTTATATTTTACAAAAGGAAAATCAAGAAAAACTATATTTGAATGCGTGTAGGGTTAGAAGAATGATTACTTCTTGTATGAATGAATTTTTTAAGGAATATGATGGGCTTATTTTACCAGCTGCGGCTTCTGTTGCTCCTTTGTTCGATGTGGATAAAGATAGGTTATCTGATGAATATTTAATTTTAGATAATCATTTGGCAATCGGTAATTTTGGGGGATATCCTTCTATTACTATACCATCTGGTTTTGTTAATAATATGCCAATAGGGATAAATATCACGGGTAAATTTGGGGATGATAGTTTGGTTTTAAATATGGCTTATAAGTTAGAAGGTACTATGGATTATAAGCAAATGATTGTGGGTGATGATGATGTATAAGGTTGTTATTGGATTAGAGATACATTGTGAGCTTAATACTAAATCTAAGGTTTTTTCACCTTCTGAAAATGTTTATTCTACTTTTCATAATTCTAATTTGTCTGTTGTGGATTTAGGGTTTCCTGGGGTACTTCCTACTTTGAATAAGGAAGCTTTGATTAAGGCGTTGACTATTTCTAGGGCTTTGAATTGTAGTATTCCTGATGTTATATTATTTGATAGGAAAAATTATTTTTATCCGGATTTACCTAAGGGATATCAAATTACACAATCTCATAAACCTTTTGGGGTAGATGGATATTTGATGGTTAATTTAGATGATTATGATAAAAAGGTATTGATACATGATATTCATTTGGAAGAAGATACGGCTTCTATTGATCATTATAGTAATTATTCGTTACTTGACTATAATAGAGCGGGGATGCCACTTATTGAGATTGTAACGGAACCAGTACTTAATTCTTCTAAAGAGGTTTTAGCCTTTTTGGATGCTTTGAGGAGGGTTATTATTTATCTTGATTTATCAGAAGCAAGAGTGGATAAGGGACAAATTAGATGTGATGTTAATATATCTTTGATGCGTGAGAATGATTCTAAGTTAGGAACAAAGGTGGAAATAAAAAATATTAATTCATTTTATAATGTTAAGGATGCTATTGATTATGAGATTAAGAGACAAAGTGAAATACTTGATAATAATGGAGTGATTATTCAAGAAACTAGAAGATATGATGATAATACTAAGAGTACTATTAGTATGCGTTCTAAGGTTGATGCTATTGATTATAAATATTTTGTTGAACCTAATATTCCTTGTATGAAGATTAGTTGTGAAATATTAGAAGAAGTAGAAAGAAGAATGGTAAGGCTACCTTTTGATAGATATAAACATTATGTTGATAATCTTGGGTTAAATAAGGTAGATGCGACGACGCTTGTTAAGGATAGGCAAATATCTGATTATTTTGAAGAATGTTTGCAATATGATGTTAGTCCTAAGAGTATAGCTAATGTTTTAAATAGTACAGTTTTAGGTTATCTTAATAAGAATAATCTTAGTATTTTAGATGTATCTTTGACTCCTAATATGCTTATTTCTTTAATTAAAATGGTAGAAGAGGGGAAAATTACTAGTAAACAAGGTAAGGAAGTGCTTTTAAAATCTTTAGATAGTGGTAAGGATCCTGTTACTTTAGTTTCAGAACTTAATATTACTCAAATTAATAGTGATGAAGAGATAAGAGGTATAGTTAGAAATGTTATTGTGAATAATTCTAATATGGTAGAAAAATATAAAAGTGGAAGAAATGTGTTAGATTTCTTTATTGGAAATGTAATGAAAGAAACAAAAGGGAGAGCTAATCCTAAACTTACTTCTGATATTGTAAAAGATGAATT
>JAEDMO010000055.1 GCA_016302935.1 Bacilli bacterium
ATATTTATAATTTCTTCAATAAAGCTTTTGATAATTTCCATAATACACCTCTAAGGATATTATAACATTTATTCTTTATTTTCTATCATCAAATCATCTTCAACATATTTATATGATAACGCATTATCTTTACTAACTACACTTCTACCTAAATTTTTTTCAATATCATCACGAGCTACTTTGGCAGCATGTCCACCCATTTTAGCAACTTTCTTATTTTGTTCTAGTCCTAAAGGTCTATGTTCTTTTGCTAATTCCCTTGTTGCTATTTCACCTAAGTCTGCTAGTGCAACTTCAATATCAGTCATATTATCTCTTAATGATTCTTTTCTAAGGCCTTTATGTTGTTTATATTGCTTTGCAGTAAATCCAGACCACTCTTTATATATTTCATTAGTAAGAATTGCATATTCAACTTCTTCAGTTACCCCATTACTATTCCATACATCGGTTAATTTCTTTCTATCCTGAATACCTTTGATTCTTTTAATAATCCAGTCTTCATCATAACCTTTAGCACGATAAGTATCTATTGCTCTTTGAACAGTTAGTGAAGGATCAAATACTTCATCAATTCTTTCTTTACCTAATCTAGCCAACCATAATTTCATTGGTTCCGCATTAGAACTTGGAATAGATTCAATTATTCTAAACATACCTTCTATATCAACAACATCAGTAGAACGATATTTATTATCACTGGCTTTTAATTTCAACTGGTCACAATTTGTGACCGTTTCATTTCCTTCTTTTTTTAATCTTGATTTTAAAGCATTCCAATAATGTCTAGGATCTTTACTATCAACTAAAGCGGTAACGATATCAACAACACTTATATAATACTTCTCTTCTTCTTTATTCCATACTGTTCTAATAGTTTTATCATTAAACATCTTATTAATTAAATGTATTTGTGCTTCTCTCATATCTATCAAACCTCCCTTTATTAGCATTTTACAAAACCAACTATATCAAACGTATGTTTGAAAGTCAATATTAAAAGTAAATTTTATATCAAGTTTTTTATCTTCGTAAATATCTATTCTTTCAATAAGATTAATAACAAGTTCTCTACTGGGATCTTTCATAGATAAAAATTCATTAATATACTTTTCAACCATCTTATTTTTTTCTTCTTTATTAAAGATATCATTACTACAATTAATCAATTTCATTAGTTTATCTTGCCTATTTTTTAATTCATTTTCCAACTTTACTTTTACTCTATTAAACTGTTCATCACTAATTACCTTATTAAGTTTATCTAAGTAAATATTATCCAAGTTTTCATTAATACGATTTATTTCTTGTTCAAGTACCTTAATTTCTTTTTGACTATTATCCTCATTACTATCATTAATTCCATTAAGAACATTATCTTTTACTTTCTTACCATCTAAATATTTAAGACAATAACTCTTTAATGTATCTAATACAACTTGTTCTAAAATATCATAATTATTACAATGTAATGTACAAAACTTTTGTCTTATATAAGTTCTATAGTAATTACATATCGTATAACATCTATTATCTTTTTTTCTTCTAGGTTGAACTGATATTCTATGACCACAATCACCACAATACATTAAACCATCTAATAAATGAACTTCTTTCTTTTCATTTCTACCAACATTCTTTGGTATTCTCTTTTGAACTTCGTAGAATGTTTCTTTATCTATAATTGGTTCATGTGTTCCTTCGACAATAATATAGTCTTTAGAATTATTTCTAACTACTTTTTTAACTTTATAATTAACTTTACTTCTTCTATTTTGTACTAAATCACCAGTATAAACTTGATTAGTTAAAATATCTCTTATTGTTCTAGAATGCCATTCACCTAACTTCAAATTATAATTATTCTTCCATTCAAAACTATAATATTGAGCAGGAGTCTTAACTCTCTCATCAGTTAATCTTTTAGCTATCTTAAAAAATGATAATCCATCCAAACACATATCAAATATTCTTCTAACTACAATAGCTTGTTCTTCGTTTATAACTAAATGATTTTTATCATTAGAATCTTTACTATATCCAAATGGACATCTTCCACCAACCCATTTACCTTCTTTTTGTTTTGCTCTTAAACTAGACTTTATCTTTTTAGAAATATCTTTTGCATACATATCATTCATAATTGCTTTAAATGGTGCAATATCATTATTAGAATTATCTAAGTAAGTATCAATATTATCAGTAACAGCTATATATCTAACATCATGTTCTGGAAAATACTTTTCTATTAAATTACCTGTACCAATATAATCTCTACCTAATCTGGACATATCTTTAGTAATAACCATATTAATCTTTTTAGACTCAATATCATCAATTAATCTTTTAAAACCTGGTCTATCAAAATTTGTTCCTGAATAACCATCATCAACATATATATCATAAACTCTTAAATTATTTTCTTTAACATACTGAAGTAATAAACTCTTTTGATTGGTAATACTTTCACTTTCATAAGTCTTCTCTTCATCTTCTCTAGATAATCTTATATAAATACCAACATTATAAATCTTATTTAAACTCTCTAAATAATTCAATTCTTACCTCCTTCTTTACTTAGAGATAAATAAGTACAAGATGACTCTACCATATTATTTTCATTTTTCAAAATCATCAAAAGTTCTTTTAATAATACTTTAGTAAATATATCTTCTAAAGAAATATCATCTTCACTAAAAAAAACATCAATCTTATAATCTCCCATTATTAAATCATCCTCATTACTATAAAAACTTATGACATCAGTATTATGATTATTCATTACAAAACATTCTTTATTCCATAAAAAAAGAACAATTACTTGCTCCTAAAAAAGATTAATTTTTAATTACTTTTTTAACATCAGGATAAGATGCTGATACAA
Organism: Bacilli bacterium; assembly: GCA_016302935.1. Classification (GTDB taxonomy): domain Bacteria; phylum Bacillota_I; class Bacilli_A; order RF39; family UBA660; genus JAEDMO01. The sequence goes on from JAEDMO010000055.1 coordinate 2,885, forward strand.
CAATACTAAATTTACTGAGTAAATCCAAGTGTCATTGCGATACCAAACTTATTTTGCACTTTCAAAATTGCTCCCAAAATCAAAATAGATATAAATTTATCTTTTTATTTTCCTAATTTTTTTTGCTCCAAAAGTACTTAAAAACTTAGATTTATTGGGAGCAAAAAAAGAAAAGTTATTGCAAACTCTTCTTATAATTTTTCTTATTTAACCACATTCTAACATAAAAAAGAAGTTACTCAAAGGAAACTCCATACATTCTTATACTTATTTATCTCCACTTACTCTAGTCTTACATAAAAGGACTCACTTGTGGAACTTCGTGTAAAAAAGTTCTATGAACACACCTTTCTTGTGGGGTTTCTACTATCGCCCCAAAACCACCTTGTTGTGGCATAGCCATTTGATAATCATTAACATCAACAGTATTTAAATTTGCATTTTGGTTTGTTATGTTGATATCAATATCGCCATATCCATCCTGCCTATTACAATTATTACAAAACATTATAATTCCTCCTATCTATCTTATAATATGAGCACACTAAATTATTAGCTAATATAAAAGTCTATTTTTTAAGACACAAACATAAAAAAAAGAAGTTAAAAAGGCATTTTAAAATTACCATTTTTAAACATCTTCATCATCTTTTTCATCTCTTCAAATTGCTTAAGCAATTGATTAACCTCTGTAACAGTAGTTCCAGAACCCTTAGCAATTCTCTCCTTACGACTAGCTTTTAAAATATCAGGATTTCTTCTTTCATAAGGTGTCATAGATAAAATAATAGCTTCTATATGTGATAATTTTTTAGGATCAATATTAACATTATTAAGCCCCATTTTAGAAGCACCAGGTAACATCTTAATAATATTTTCAAGTGGTCCTAATTTCTTAATTTGCTTCATTTGACCTAAAAAGTCTTCTAAATTAAAATCCCCCTTCATCATCTTTTTAGCAGCCTTTTCTGCTTCTTTCTCATCAATTTCAGCTTCTATTTTTTCAACCATACTAAGAATATCACCCATACCAAGAATCCTACTTGCCATTCTCTCAGGATAAAATTCTGTTAATCCATCCATTTTTTCACTAACCCCAACAAACTTAATTGGAATATTAGTTAAATGTCTTACCGATAAAGCAACACCACCACGAGTATCACCATCTAATTTAGTTAAAATTACTCCACTTAATGCTAATTTTTCATTAAAACCCGTAATTACATTAATTGCATCTTGCCCCATCATCGCATCAATTACCAACAAAGTTTCATTAGGATTAACCGCTTTAGTAATATTTTGTAACTCCAACATTAACTCTTCATCTATATGTAACCTACCAGCTGTATCTATAAGCACATAATCAAATCCATTTTCCTTAGCATACTTAATTCCATTTAAAGCAATAGATACTGGATTTCCCTTACCCTCATCGTATACCTCAATAGATAGTTGCTTACCAATTTGTATAAGCTGATCTATCGCTGCTGGTCTATACACATCACAAGCAATTAATAAAGGTTTTTTATGATGTTTCTTCCTAACAAAATTTGCCAATTTCCCTATTGTTGTAGTCTTACCAGAACCTTGCAAACCAACCAACATAACAGTAGTAAAATCTTTATTAACAACTAACTCTTCCTTTTCACCACCTAATAATTTAACAAGCTCATCCTTAACTATTTTTACAAAGACTTCACCGGGTGATAAACTTTTTCTTACCTCTTCACCAAGAGCTTTTTCCTTAACGGTATTAGTAAATTCTTTAACTACCTTATAATTAACATCAGCCTCTAAAAGTGAAAGTCTTATCTCCCTCATCATATCGCTAATATTATCTTCAGTAATTTTCCCATAACCTCTTATATCCTTTAATACTTTTTGCAATCTATCACTTAAATTCTCAAACATATAATCACTCTTTCTATACCAATTATACAATAAAATTATTTTTTTTTATAGAAAAACTACAAAAATAGTTGATTTTTTCATAAAATACATATATAATTAATTATGTACCGCGGACGTGGTTCAATGGTTAGAATACGGCCTTGCCAAGGCTGTGGTGGGGGTTCGATTCCCCTCGTCCGCTCCATATAAAATCAAAGTACACCGAAAGGTGTACTTTTTATTTTTTTTCATT
>JAEDMO010000009.1 GCA_016302935.1 Bacilli bacterium
ATTATTACCACCATATATAGTAGTAGCACTTCCACTAGTTGTATGAATATTAGAAGTAGTAACATCACCACTTATATTTGAACCACCAAAAATATTAGTAGAATATCCACCTTGTAAATAAACATTAGTAGTAGTTACACCAGTTTGATTACCACCACCATAAGTATTATTTACATTACCACCATTTAAATAAACCTTAACATAGCCGTTTGGCATCCCAGCAGCATCATTACCTCCAAAAACATTATTAATATCGCCACCATTAATGATAACATCGACATTTCCCATAACATAAGGTGTAAATGATGTATCACCCTGACCGCCACCGAAGACAGAACCATCAATTAATGCCTTATTAACTGTCACCATAGTATTGTAAGAAGATACCTCTGTCGAATTTTCATATCCACCTACAGATCCTAAAGCACTACCGCCATATACATTTTGGTAAATAACCGGTGTCGTCTCTGCACTATCATCACCGATGACAACATTGACATTCCCAGATACAAAAGTACCAACAGAATCACTAGAAACATAGCCACCTTGACCACCACCGTAAACTGAATTATCAATAGTTCCACCTAAAACATTAACGTTAACATCACCATAAATAGTACCTAACTGATTGCTACCACCATATATAGAACCATTTACTCTACCACCTGTCATATTAATTGTTACCGTAGCCGCCTTATCAGTAGAACCAGAGCCATTATTATTGCCCCCTCCATATATAGAACCCTTTATAAGACCACCAGCAACATTAATAATACTATAAGTAGTAGAAGAAGTACTACTTATCCCAACAGCACCATAGTTACCGCCAGAATAAACATTTCTATTTATAATTGCTTCTCCATCAATAATAATAATTGAATTATCCGAAGATCCAATAGTAGAATAATTTTCTCTACCATTACCGATTCCAAAAACAGAACCAGATTCAGCTCCATAATAAGTTGAATTATTATTCATATTAGAAGTACTGCCGATAGTAGCTAGTCCACCGATATAAATATATGAAGAACCATTAACAGTACCATCACCTTCACTACCATCAACTCCATTACTGCCACCAAAAACACTATGATTAACAACACCACCAGTTACCTGAATAATTCTATTACCATAAGTTGCTGATTGACCAGCACCACCTATAATAGTATCAACCTCACCACCAGTCATATAAATATAAGAATCATTATATAAAGCTCTATTACTAGCAGATAACGGACCACCTATTAAATTATAAATATATCCTCCCTGCACATTAACCGCTCTAGCTGAATAATGTGTTCCTCCATATCTTCCTCCAACATAAATACCAGAATAATAATCATATAAAGAAGAACCAAATTTTCCACTTTTTACAACCAAATCAAAACCGATCCCTATATTACTAGAAGCATAATAAATACCACCCCAACTACCAGAAGCACAGTAATAAATATCCAAATTATCATTGTTATTATTTACCCTATCATAATCATTACCATATACTCCTCTAGCCTCTATATAATCAGTATAATCAGTATCAACTGTTCCATTAGTAAGAGATAACGCATTATAAAAACCGGTCTCAACCATTAATTTATATTTAGTAACAGCGCCAGAACTACCAGTACCATTATTATATCCCCCAATAACTACCCCAAAATTACCATTAGAACCATTTTTAATAATTCCTCTACCTAATTTAACATTTTTATAATTACCATAAAAATAACCAGCTGAACTTCTACCCGAACCAGGATTTCTTATAATTGAAGTAAACGAAGAGCCATAATTGATCTCAATATTTTCAATTACCGTATCATTATAACAAGTAACTGCTACCCCCGTTGGAAACCATCCACTAGTTCTCACCGTCCAACTAGCAGAAGCTGTATAATCATTTCCATTATAAATACTAGTTAAAGTAAACGGTTTATCTTGAGCACTTCCCCAAGTAGTATCAATGTCTTGATTCATTACAACAATATTAGTATCTCTAGTTACCAAATAATAGTAATCTAAATTAGAATCAAATAACTGTTCATCTCCTACATCATTATAATATTGAAGTAACTTATATAAATAACATCCAGAAGAAGAACTACAACTCTCAACCGCATCTCCATTAGCATTATAATATCCTACTAAATTAGAACCTTGAGGAACTAATTCCAAAGTATAATAAGAAGACATATTATCATCACTATTATATATAGCATTTTCTTCTATAATTTCAAAGTCTAAAGTACTAGGATCAACCACCGAAAATCCTCTATTATATTGATAATAAGTGTTATTTTCATCATAATACTCACCATCTATTTTATCATAATAAGTACAAGTTCCTCCCCAAAAACCACCAGGTCTACAAGTACAATTGTTTTGATATTGATTGTTAGAATTATAATATCCTGAACAACTATCACCTCTATTTAAAATAACTTGATAATAATACCCTGTCATATCATAAGGAGCATAGACATATTCTGTCGTCATTAAACTTCTTATTCCACCATCATATAAATTATTAAACGCACTTGACCAATTAGAATTGAGCAAAGAAACATTGGCATCAACCCAACTTGCATTAAAGGTTATTTCGATCAAATTAGGTTTATTATTACTATAAGTTACTGGCACTTTTGCATATCTAGTATAATAATCACTATCAAAACTAATACTAGCACCTAAATAACTAGTAACCCATCCATTAAAACCTTTGTCTATTGGTCTATCAGTAAAAGGATTATCAATAAGTTCTATCAAAATATAATCATCATCTAATGATTCACTACCATTGTCATAAACTGGATAAACCTTATAATAAATATAAGTATCCTGTCTTTCAGCAAGAGAAACATATCCATGCAAAAGCCCATTTAAAGATACCCCACTATAAGTAGTAGCCACCTCTACCAAATTACTATCATTATAAATATTCTTATTAACAGAAGTAGGCAATTTACCATCAGCACTATATGTATAATTAAGACCCATATAATAATCGTAATCGCTTCTCGCATCATTAACATAAACAATATTACCTAAAATTCCACTTTCATCATTAAATGAAGAAACATAATCACCATATGTAGTAATATAAACACCAACACCCCAAAAAAGGAATGCAATCGATACAAAAGCAATAAGTAAATTTAAAATACCAATACTCTTTATTTTTTTTAACATCGTTACACTCCTTTCTTTTTTTATTATCCTCTATTAGAAGTAAGTTGCAAAGTAAAAGTAAAATTACCTATACTTGCATTATCTTCACAATCAACATCTTGCCCTTCTATCCACATATATACCCTAACTTTTGTAATTCCACCTTGAATAGAAAAAACTTGTTTATTAGAAGTAAAACCTTTTTCAGTTGCAAAATCAACATCAACTTTTTTAAATAAATCTGGATAATTTGTTGCATCCGCCTTATCCACAGTAACATACCTATCATCATCAAAAGCAGCAATAATACCATCATAATCAATTAAATTACCAGAAGTAGTAGCAGTGGTAATACCATAAACCTCACTAGCATGTCTAACCGCTTCCTCAGTATGTGTATCATAATTGGGTTCCCAAATATAAGTAGTAGCTAAATTAGCATTTTTTAACCCCTGAATCGTTCTAAGCGGTGTTCCTTCACTAGCATTACCTTGAACCAAAAAAGCCACTCTAACCGCATTTTCAATACCAACACTATCGTCCCCATTATAAACAGCTCCAGAATCAGTAGTCAAATATAAATCAGTAGGCGTTTGCGTTTTTAAAAATATATCAAAAGCCACAAATTTCCCATCACTTATCTCCCCACTACCATCTACCTCAATACTCCTAGTAGCTTCCAAAACATAATTACCGCTAGAATCAATTTCCACAAGACCATGATACATATTCAAAAAACCAGTAGTAGTATCAATAGTCTTTCCAGTAGAAACCGGTTCCAACCTATCTGGTATCTGATTAACACTAGTAGGATATAAAGCATTATGAGCATCTATCAAATCTTGAATCGCCAAAATGGTCTTCCAGTTTTCTCCATCTGCCGAAATCTCAATACCACCTTCAGCTCTTACATTTACATTTAAAGAATTAATATAAACTACTCTATTAGTAGAAAACCATGCATAAGTACTACTACCAAATAATATTGCAACCAAAAAAAGCCATAAAAACATAAAAAACAATTTTTTCTTTTTTTTCATACCAATCACCTACTACTCTTGTTCTATATGTTCCTCTATAATTTCCATATGCATCTTTATCTCTCCCCCAATAATATTATCCAAACACTCTGGGTCATCACCCTCAAGCCAAATAACAATAGTAAATCTATCAATATCGCCGGGTTTAAAAGAAGCTCTATTTTCTAGTACAGCATATTTATCCGAATAAAATGGAACTGTTCCTTCTTCTGGTTGATTCAAACCCTCATTTATCTTAGCATATACCTTTTTCTCACCATTTCTAAAAATCATAATTCTAACAGCTTCATCAACGTTTTTAATAACATCATCAATAATTACCTGATACCAGTAATCCATCACTTCTACACCTTGATTTTCAATATAAAAAGTGTAAGCTATATAATTATCTCCATTATGAGAACCCTCAGCCTCAGTATCAATATTAGTAGGCAACCAATCGATAGAAATATTATCCATAAACTCTAACTCACTAGCAAATAACTTTCTTTGACTCCTTTTATCCTCTAACGTCTCGTATATTACAATACCACTTTCTAAAGAAAAATTAGGATCCAAAGAAACAGTAAAACGCCCGCCCTTATAAATAATACCTAATATTAAAAAAGCACACACTAACAAAAAACATAACACTAACAAAACTATTTTTGTAACCTTCAAACGTATTTTTCTTTTTCTTAATTTTTCACCAGTTACCACTACTGAAGAAACAGCCATCGGTATCACACACCCTACTATTAAGATAAGATAATTTTATCATATTTTGTCTAATTATGCAAACATTAAAAGTTGAAAAAAATTAATCTTTATGTTATAATTACGAAGATAGTAGGTGTTATATGAAATTTAATAAAAAATTAATTCTTTTTATATCCTGTATATCATTAATTCTATGTTTGTTAATAGTTAGACAAACATATGCTAAGTATATGAATACAACACAGGGCAATACCAATATCACCATTGCCAGATGGCGCATTCTAGTCAACAATCAAGATATTAGAAACAACCCCGAAATAACCGAAACTATAACACCAGTATTATTAGAAAACGAACACATTAAACCAGGTGTCATAGCACCGACTTCTGAAGGATATTTTGATATCATTATAGATTCTAGCAATGTAGATGTTTCATTCAACTATACAATTACCCCATCAATACAAGAAAACAGCTGTGTTAAAGACTTAAATGTCACAGGTTACTCACTAAATAACGGAGAAATTATATCAGTTGTCGATAATGCTCCTATTAGTAATAATATTTTATATAAAGATGGAGTTACCACTACCAGTATAAGAATACACATCAAATGGACCGATGATGAAACCGCAACCATGGATAACAAAGCAGATACCCAAACAACCATCGATGAAACATGTAAAGGTAATATCAACGTCGCACTAAATTTCATACAATTACAAAATTAAAAGAAAACTAAAAATCATAAGTTTTCTTTTTTTTATGCTTGAACAACCGATATTTTAATTCTAAGAGATATGACAGGAGTATCTGGATTAGATAAATGATAATCATAAGCTTGATTTCCCCAATAAGTATCTAAAGCATCATCACCAGATTCATATGCCCAATTAACCCTAATATAAAATTGTTCCTCACCGCCATTAGGAGTAACCTCCAAATTAGAAACTCCAATATCAATAATAAAAGGATAATCATTTGTCAAACTATTAATTAACCCCTCTGAAGTAATAACTTCACCATCTACCACATAATTATCGTTCATTATTCTAGCAGATACTATCTCATAACTTATTTTACCCAAAGCCTCACCAGAATTAATAATATTAATAAAATTACTATATTCCGTCATCCCGGGATACATATCATCAATATTAAAATTAACAAATTCAGCTATTTCACTTTCCTCAAAATCAAATCTAACATTCCAAGACCTTACATGAGCCTCCACAGAATTATTAACCTTAGTAGTATAAATAAACCAAGCATAAGAATTAGCAGCAAAAGTAAGAGCCAATAACAAAATTGTTCTTAGCTTTACTCTTTTTTTAATAATTCTTAAAATAACAAAAAACTTTCCCTTTTTCTTTTTATTATTCATACCCTTCACCGCTATTTTTTAAAGCTTCTTTTTCCCTCATAACTTCCAATATCTCTAAAAACACCATAATAGCAAAAGGAACAAAAATTATAAAATAAAATCCATAAGTATTATTCACAATCTTAGAAAGGAAACTAAGAATTACCGTTTTATAAACAACAACACCATATATTTGGTCACCACTAACTTCAGGATCTGACGTAGGATTAGCTAACCCTTTAGTAGTAAAAATATACTTTCCCCCATTATTTTTTATATCTATAACTTGGTGGGTTACAATCTTATCTTGAAAATCACCCTTTAAACCCATATAAACTACATCATCATACAACTTTATATTATCTAAAGAAGTCTTTTTCGAAATAATCATATCTCCAATTTCATACTTTGGTAACATACTTTCAGAAACAATAGTATAAATACTATATCCACCCAAAGTAATCTTATTATTAGAAACCCTTTGAACAAAAATAATACTAACAATTATACACACCAACAAAGTAGTAAAAGCCTTAACTACCATAAACATAACACGTAATTTTTTATTTTCCAAAAGTTTTCTCATATCATCACCAACTAAATATTAAAATTATCAATCCTAGAGAAATATTTATCAATTTTATCCCTAAATATCCTCGTTATTTCCTTATCACTAACAACACTCTTATATTTTATAATCGTAAATTGTTTTGAAACAATATTTTTAAGTTCATCCTCCGTCATATCAGTATTAATATCAACTAATTTTTGAACCATATTTCCAACCAATTTTTCAGTAATTTCCTTCTTCTCTACCTTAGACTTAGATTCATTATCGATAGAATCTGCTACCAAATAATTTAAAAGAAAAGTTTCATCCAAATACTGTTTGAATTTTCCATCATCATTATAATTCTTAGAATTCTTAACCCTAGAAGTATCATCATCAACATGCTCCTGCATAAAATTCCAAAGCTTAAGTGCATACTGAAAATTTACATTCTTCAAAATAACATTAGTCTTTTTTATAGGAGAAGTAACTAAAGCAATATGCTTCTTAGCTAAATCCATATAAACCTGACTAGAACATAAATCTTTAACCCTAAGTTCTAATTTTTCGATTCTCTGTTCAATAGATAAATTATTATCACCAGTATTCTTATTTAAAGATGTATTTAACTTGGTATCTAAACTCATTGAAATATTTACCTTTTCCTCACCAACATTAGTAGAAGCACTATATTCAAATTTCTTATTATTCTTAAATTTAGATTCCAAAACAGAACCGGATTTCTTTCTCTGAATATACATTTTCATATTCTGAATCAAACTATAAATAAACCTATTTTCATAAGTATCAAAACTTTCTTCTTTATTTATATTAAGAATTTTAGAAGGCCTAACATCCCCCGTCTTTTTATTATAATCCTGAATTAAATTAGTATTCCTAGAAAGGTGCTTTATACTCTCAACACCGATTTTTTTAGCCAATTCGACCTTAATAATATCCTCCTCATTAACAATAAATCTATTAGGATTCCTCAAGATATTATCAATATAGCGAATAGTATCTTCCATTATTTCTAACCATTCATAATTACATTCAATTTTATCATAGTCGGTAACTACTTTAAGTTCTGATGAAACATGATCAGCAAAATTATTTACCTTTGCATTATCCGCTTTTTCAAATAAATCCACAACATTCAAGTTACCCATAATTACCTCCTATGCTAATTTCTTAAGTCTAAGCAAATATTCAATACATTCCTTCATTGCATTTTCGCCAAAAGTTTTATTCAAAAATTCCACAAATCCATCTATTTCATCCCTAATATATGCCACATTCAATTGTTCAAACTTTCTTAGTATCTTTCGAGCAATGAAATAATCCACACCCGATACTTCAGTTCCACCACAAGCAACATATACTGGAACAAACTTCTTCATATGCATAACAATACGATTACCAAAAGCAATTCTAAAATGCTGAATAACATAATTATCCATCTCTTCGATCTTATCTAGCACTTCCTTACTCATTGCATGATCCTCGATTGCTTGCTTAAATAAATTATTTACATAAGAATAATTTATATCCTGAGCTGGAACATCCTCAGGAGTAAATACTTCCCCCTTATCATTAATATCAAGTGGCATCGCTCTATCATAAACTTTATCCGTAACCATAAAAGTAGAGTCATCATTATTAATTGTTCCAATATACCATACATTCTCAGCAATCTTTAACTTCCCATCAATAAGTCTTTTCGGATCACTCTTCCATGCACTAGGAACAAGTTCAACAATCCACTCATCCCTATTAGGCATTTCAAGTATAGATAGCATTTCTGCAAAATAATACTCAACCCGAGAAATATTCATTTCATCCAGTATTACCGTATATATTTCATCAGTGTATCCAGCTTGATAAATTTCCTTCAAAACTTCAGTTTCATTAAACTTTTTAGTAAACTCATTAAAATATCCAAAAAGTTCAGTTCTATCACGCCAAGAAGGTTGCACTGATGCCACACAAGAGTCGTGTTTCAAAAATTTTCCCCATGCATAAGCAAGTGATGTTTTACCAGTACCAGATATCCCTTGCAAAATAACCAATTTCGTAGATGCTAAAGCTGATATAAATAACCTTATCATATCCGTTTTATAATAAAGTCTAAGCTGAGAAGCTGCAAAATTTCTAAAAAGCTCTACTAACTCTGGTAGACTAAAATTATTTCCATAATTTTGAATCTTATAATTAGCAAATTCCTCATCGATCGAATATAACTTAGGAAACCTAATCCCCTCACCTTCTGCAACAGCATCAGCAGATGAAGATTCTTCCTCCACATCTTCCTCATTAGGTTTAATCCCCAAGTGCGAAACTTTCATCGCTAAAATATCCTGTTTTTCTTGCATCAAAGTAGCAACCTCATTATTTAAAGTAGCAACTTCTTCCAACAAATTTTCTTGCTCAACGATTGTTTTCCTAAATCTCAAATATTTCTTTATCAACAAGTATAACAAAAATATTATGGCAAAAGAAATAATAAGTACAAGTAAAATTGCTAAAACAACAAACAACCATTCCGGTCCAGTAAAATCATCTTTATAAAAATTAATCACCGAAATATAATTTTTAATCGTAAAAATTTCCGCTATACCAGTAAAAAATCCCTTAATCATAGTAATAAAACCTGAAAAAAACTGTAACAAGAATTCATACAAAAACCTAAAAAATGTACTCATACTTCACCTCTTACAAAACAACTACTTTTCCTAATTCACTATACCTATTTTTCATTTCTGAAACAATAATATAACTAAAAACACTAAGTTTACTATCAGTAAGCAAATCCAAATCATAACTATCATCTAAAATAACTGCAAATCTAAATCCATCACGAATAAGATCATATATAAACTTTTTATTATCAACAAAATCACTATATTTTATCTTAAAAGAAAGATTTTCCTTAACAATTTCATTATCGACAATATTAAGCATCCAAGCCCATTTATTCTTTTTATCACGCATATTAATATCAAAATCAACTAAATAATTAAAAGAAAAATCCCCCACTATTATCTTTTTAAGAATATTTAAACAAACCAAATAATATTCAATAAAAATTTTATCCTCACCAATAACACCACTATTAAAAACTTTATCTATCGCATATTCACTATACAATTTAGGAAATTTTATATCATAATCAATCGAAATATTCTCCAACCTTTTAATATTTGTTTTTTGAAAACTTAAAATAAAGTTATTATTATCAAACAAAGACAAATATTCATTTTTAACATCTTCGTCTTTTTTAATCATCATCAATAGTGCATTACTAAAATCAAGATTTTCAAAACCATTTCCTTTCAAATATAACTGAATTTTATCTATAACAATATTCCAAGAAACGCCTTTCTTTACATCATCAAAATAAGGAACAAATCTAAATAAACCAAACATAATTTTAATTATATCTTTTTTCAAAGCATTATCTTTCATCAATTTCAAAGAAGCTTCCTTAACATAATAATTAATATTATTTTCGAAATTTTTAGATACTTTCTCATATGCATTATAATATCTTGCATTTATATAAACATTCAAAAGTTCATCAAAGACGTAACCATCAAACATATCACCCATAATCAACTCGATGTAAGACTTTATGTTTTTTTTAATCATTTTTATATAATTGCCAACAACATTACAACTCATCCTGATCCTCACTTTCTATATTTCATAAGAAACATTTATTATTGAAACCGGATATACAAACGGATATGTATAATCAACACTAGTATCAACTTTATAAAAACTAACAACCTCACTAGACAAAGCATCGATCTTAAAAGATATTTCATTTATATAATCAAAATTATTAATAACAGTAGTACCACTGTTTAAAGCTCTTAAATAAGCACTGCTAGTCATATCGAGCAACACAACCTCCGGATTAAATCTCAAAGTAATAATCGCAGAAGCACATTTATCCTTATCCTCATCAGATAAACTTAAATAAGTACCTATATCAAGCTTATCCCCAACTGCATAACTGCCAAACGCCGTAATAACCTTATAATAGTCTAAAGTATTGGTAATATCTAGATTCAAATATGGTCGATCAACTTCATCAGATATTTCATAAGATAAACCAGGAATACCAACATTAATAGTAAAAAAACCACTAAGCTTTTTAGTATATGGACTATTCGCATTCGCTTCCACATGTAAAGTGACCCTATCACCTTCTTGCAAAACAGTATTAGGAGTAAGGGTAATTATAAAATAATCGCTATTACTAGAAGCAAGAATGCTACCACTTGTTTTAGTAGAAATGCACTCAACATTAGAAGAACAATTAAACGCTATATCATAATCGATATCGCTCTCAGAACCAACCTTATTGTTTTTCAAACTATTCATATTAATTCTTATACTAAAAGAATCAACACCAGACCAATTATCAATTTGATACCTCGCCGTATCCTCTTTTAATTTATCACTATTAAAATAAAAATTTCGACTGGATAAATAAAAATTTCTAATTTCCTTATAAACATACCTACCATAAGTAATACCTACCGTAAAGAAAAACAAAACTCCAAATATTAATAATAACCAAGTAGTTCTAGTAATACACAATACCTTATTTTTAATTTTTCTAAATATTTTTTTATTCCTTTTCATAATTTTATTTTTCTCTAACTTCTCTAACAATAGAATATATCTCAAAAACAAACATTAAAAATAAAGGTAATACTATAAATAACAAATAGCCCCAAGTAGATTCCAACGTTAAAACAAAATATCCCAAAACAGGAATAACTTTAACCATATCAGTACTTCCAATAACATACTCACTAGAAATATAAGCATCATTATCCAACAAATAAGTAGTTTCCTTATCAGAAATTTTCTCTACTTCTACAATTTTCGCCATATCAACCTTCATCGATTCAGCATACGTATTATAATAAAAAATATCTTTATTTGCTTCAATATTATTAGAATTAGTATGATTAATTAACAGCAAATCACCAGCATTATACTTTTCATTATCCCTTCTCATTACAAAATAAGTATTATCACCTATTTCTGCTAAATTGTAATCATTGTGTGCAAGCAAAAATATTGTTATAAAAACTGTAATAACAATATAAACTAACCCCAGTATACTCAAAACTATTTTTTTCATAGACTACCACCATTATAAGTATAACATACTTTTATATTTTTTCAAATACTTTTATTTTATAAAAAAAAACCAAAATATAAGATAACACAACAAAAAAACTAGTAAAGAACTTACTAGATTATATATAACTATTAAAAAACAAATATTTCTATGGCACGATTTTAAAGGCAATTCCCAATTTCTTGTTTTTACACCTTTCAGTATTTTTTTATTTATGTTTATTATGATTACTATATTCAATGTTTTTAGATTCAACATTAATATTAGGATTTTTCTTTAATTCTTCTAACTTTTTTCTATCAATAAATGGTTCTAATTTTTGAATATCAGTAATATCTTTAGGTCTTTTTGTATATTGTTTTAAACTATATACACTTTCAACCGTACTTGTTTTAAAAGTTGTTCCTAAATACGTAGTTGGTGTTTCATCATATCTTAACGAAGTCCCTTTTGGAGTAGATTTTCTTTCTAATAAATCAATCATAACTATATCATTTCCCATCCTATGCGAATATTCTGTCATCGTAATTGAATTGTCATTTTCTCGCCTAAAAGTAAAGAAACCTAAATGAAATTCATTGTTTGGATTTTGAGCTAAAACAGTATGTGGCGGCTTGTTCGCTTGCATTTGATGAAATCTTTCAATATCAGGAAATCGATCATCATAAAATTTATAACCGGTTAATTCCATAATCTCAGCAATTTTAGGAATATCTTCTTCATTTACCATTATATCTATATCATCATGATATCTAAATAATTGTTGACCAGTTTTAATAAAACAAGGTAATGCTCCTACAATGTAATAATCAATTCCATATTGATTAAATAATGTAGTAAATTTTATTAATGATTCATTTATTAATTTATGATTTTCCTCTAAAGACATATTACCTTCTACTTCATTTGAAAACATTTTACTTAATATAGATTTCATTTCATCAATTTGTGGACAAATTTCCGGATTAATATTCCTAATGACAGTAAGTGCATAATCATATAATTCAGCATTATTGCTAAACATTCTATAAGATATTTGTGAAAGTTCCTTTATTATTTCAGCGTCTGACATAATAGAATATTTAGCATATAATTCTTCTTTTTTTTCATCACTCACATCTATGATTTTTGCCAATGTATCTATTGTGTTTTTTAGTTGAATATTAGTCATATTATCAACTCCTAATATTATTATACCATAAGACTAAAAAAATAAAACGCTGATTTTCCATTTAAAATCAAGCATTTTCAGTATATTCAACTCCAAAAGTTGGAGTTACATCCAAATGGCACCGTAATTAAATGGCTTTCCAAAAATTAACAAACCATTAATTCAGTAGTTAAATTATAGCATTTTTTATTAAATCCTACAACTATATTGTAGGATTTTCTGCTAAAATTAATGAATATGTTTTAGGCTTTTCAACACATCTTGTTGGTCTTACTTTAATAATCTTAAATAATCTTGGATCTAAATAATTATTATTATCATTTTCATTATAAGAATTATCAAAGTTAATAACCATTACATTAAATTGCTTTTTTAATATATTTATATAATCTAAAGCATCTCTATCATGTTTTACTTCCATTACACTCATTTGATTAATTCCTTTCCCTAAAACCTTATCTATCATATTTTTATTTTTATAATCTAATAGTTCTTTAATTTTATGTGGTTTTAATTTTAAATCAATAAGTTTTATATCAGTTATTTTATTTCTATTATTCTTAAAACTTTTTACTGATATTTCATCAACATATGTCCTTATAAATTCACATTTTGCCTCTCTTGAAGCAATTTCCCATAAATTTTTTATACCTATAGAATCTAATAAAGTTAATTTATCACTAATTATTCTTTTATCTATTGCAAATCTTATTTTATGGTCTATTTTTGAATTATTAAAGTCATCAGCAATTTTACTATCAACAATAGCATGATTATTATTTATGGCATTACATAATTCAAATAGAGAATTCAATTCATTAATTAATGCTTTTTCTATTAATTCCTCTCTAATATAAACACCACAGTCTTTGCACTTATAATATAAATACTCAGTTTCATTGGGTTTACGGGTACCATTACATGCAAGAATTCTACCACATTTAGGACATTTTAATTTTTGCATAAACAAATAATCTTTTGACCTATAATAATTACGACTATTTTTCATTATACTATCTTGGCAGTCATAAAATAATTTGTCATCAACAATAGGTGGAATAATACCATTAATTTGTATTGTTTCTTTGTCTTTTAATCTTTTTCTATGTTCGTATATTCCCATATATGATTTATTATTTAAAATACAAGATATAGAACTATCAGTCCAACTTCTATAAATTGGTATTTTTTTATTTGTTTCTTTGTCAATTCTATAACTTGATATTACATTAGGATATTTTTCTTTTAATATCGTTGATATTTGAAAATAAGTTTTTCCACTCGCACATAGGTTATATATTTCTTTAACTATTTTTGCTTCATCTTCATCAATAACCCATTCCTTTAATTTTTGTTTACCACTTTTATCTAAAGCATGTTTATAACCTAATGGTGGCTTTCCTCCAAAATGTCCTTTACTTACAGCACTTTCAACACCAACCAAAGTTCTTTCCTTTATTAGTTCTCTTTCGAATTGTGCGAATATACCTAATATTCTTGCAAACATCATACCCGCCGCACCACTTGTATCTATATTTTCACATAATAATTGTATACCACAATTATTTTCTTTTAATTCATTAAAGAAATTTTCAAAATCTACAATACTACGACTTATTCTATCCATCTTAAATGCTATTATCATATTAAATTTTTTATGTTTCATATCCTTAATCATTTGTTGATAGGCAGGTCTATTGGTAATTGATTTTCCACTAATCCCTGCATCAGTATAGACATTATAAATTTTATAATTATTTGCTTCACACATTGCTTTTAATCTTTTTTCTTGTTCTTCTAACGAATAACCCTCACGAGCTTGGTCTATTGTACTAACTCTCGTATAAATGGCTACTATTTTTTGTTCTTCATTCATATTTATTAATTCCTTTCAATTTATACCTTCAAAAAGTTTAGGTATATTACTTTTTATTTTCTTTTTCTTTCTTGTCCCCGTAAATCCAACAATTTTTTCATAATAATAATGTAGTTCAAATTTTCTACATTCATTATTTGAATTTTCATCTAAATATGGGACTAAATCAAATGAAATCTTTTCATCGTCATATTCTTCAACCCAATCAAAAGGTTCATTAAATTTTGGATTAACCAATTTTTCAATTGTAAACATAGGTCTAACTGATTTAGTTTTTGACTTTTTCTTTTTCTCTTTTTCTTGTCTTCTTCTTTCCTTATAGCCGTCATCTCTTTCTAAATAGAATAGAGGTCTTGTATAAGGTATATATGAAAAAGTATCTTCTAAATATAATTCATAATCATATTTTTCTAATTCACTTAAAACCAAATTTATTTTGTCTTCATCTATGAAACCTGTTTTATTATCATATGCTAATATAGTGAAATCAAAAGTAAGTATCATATTAAATCTTTTACTTTTAATATTATCAACCATATTATAAAAATTAGGTGTATTATCATAGTCTTCATCAATATACTCATCTACAATTCTAAGATTAAGAAATTTACAAAATTTATTTAATCTTTCTTTTTGTTTATCAATTGATGAATAATAAATATCATTAGGTAATTGCCTAATATATAGGGCAACATCATTATTTTGTGATACTAACATTTGCACACTCCTTTCCATAGAGATATAAAATACTTATTCATAATTTGATGTAGTATTTTATATATCATCACATTTACTTTTATTCATTTCATAATAAAACCTCACTTTCTACGATATTTTCCTAATCGCAACTTGATTTTATAATCTAATGTGATACAATTAAAGTGAATTGAGAGTTATATTTTTACAATTACTTAGCCGACAAAAAGGAGTTAAAAAAATGAAGTTTACTTTTTTAGAATATTTATTAAAAAACACATCAGACACTGTGAGTATTAAAATTAATAATACCTATTGCAAATTTATTGATTTATTTGATAACATAAAAGACAATAATATTTTTATAAAAGAATTAGATAAAGTATTTTTATTTGCTAATAAATTAGGTTATGATTACATTAATGAAAATATATGGTTTCAATATTTATTTGTTAAACAAATTGAAATACCCGCTATTAGTAAAAAACTTACAACTCAAATTAAATCACATACTGATAAAGGAAAAAGTATTAATATAGATTACGTTGAAAACAAAAGGTCTAAGGAATTATATTTTAATGATAGTAGTGAATTTTTATTTGATAATGAAAAAGTTGATTTGTTTCATAGTATCTCAAAAAAGGGAACATCTAATTACTATATATGTATCATAAAGAAAGCCACATTTAATAATATCAAAGAACTATTATATATATTTTTAGATTGCTTATTTTCTACTCAAAAACCATATTGTATTAAAAAATGTAAGTATTGTGAAAAATATTATGTTGCTATTAAAACTGACACTAATTATTGTGATAGAATATTTAAAATTAAAAACTCTTATGTCCCTTGTTCTCGAATAGTTAGTACAATTCAAAAATCAAATGAATATAAAAAATATAAAAAAGAAGAAAAAATATTTTTGCAAGAATTAGAAAAAGCTAAATTTTGTAATGAAAATGATATCAAAGACTATAAAGATTATGCAAAGGAGCATAAACAAATTTGTTATAAAACAAGAGATTTATCACTTCTAAATAACATTATTATGGATTATAAAAAAGATATTAACTAATTATTATTTTTTATAAAAGAATAGAAAGTATTAGGTTTTAAATTTAATAATTGCATTGCTTCTTTGCTTTTAATTTCTTTATTTTTCCACTTATTAACCACAATATCAAAATCTTGTGGTTTTTCTATTTTAGGTCTTCCAAACTTTATACCATTTTTTAAAGCATTATTTATACCTTCTTTTTGTCTTTGTTTTATAAAAGTTCTTTCTTGCTCTGCTACATAAGATAATATTTGTAAAACTAAATCACTAATAAAATTACCTAATAAATCTTTATTATTTCTCGTATCTAATAAAGGCATATCTATAACATAAATATCTGCTTTAATATTTTTAGTAATATCTTGCCATTCTTCAATAATCATATTATAGTTTCTTCCTAATCTATCAATACTTTTAATAACTAATAAATCATTTTCTCTTAATATATGCTTTAAAGTATTATAATTATCTCGATTAAAATCTTTTCCACTTTGTTTGTCAATATAAATGTCTCTTTCATCAATATTAAATTCTTTAAATGAATTTAATTGTCTTTCCTCGTTTTGTTCTTTACTACTAACTCTCGCATAACCAAAAACTTTTTTATTCATAATAAATACACCTTACCTTGCTAAATAATTACTAACTTCTCTAAATATCATATCAATTATAGTGTCATCAAAAGCATCATTTAAACCATAAATAATATTCTTTTCTTTTAACTCAACTATAAAATGCCATACTGCTATTGTAATAGGGAAGTCTTTAATTTCATCTTCTTCTATTGCTGTCATAACTGTATCAACATAGCCATCACACACAAATGATATTATTTTTTTTAACTCATTTTCTTTCATTATGCCACCTCCTTACCATAAAATAATTATAGGTGTCTATTTTTGAAAGATCGAGCCGAATGTTTAAAAAGGTCATAAACACTTTATAAACATTTAAAAAACAAATAATAACTTTTACAAACAAAAAAAGACTTAAAATATTATTAATTTTAAATCTTTATAAAAGTGTACTTTTTTAAATAATTATAATTTACCCATATTATGTAATGCTGTATAAACAACCATACCATAAGAGTATAAAGTAGTCATAGTATTAATATCTGACAAACCTGTATTTATTTTATTCATTATCTTTCTATATAAACTTTGTGCTTTTGATGGTTCATTTATTGTTGCTAATGAGTTAAAATCGTTCAATATATCAAGAATAGTTTTTTGGTCTTTTGTATTTTCCTCTAATATTTTAAATATATCATTTAGAATAGAAGTGTTTTTATCAATAGACTCTAACAATTCTATCATTCTTTCTTCTCTTGAAACTCCATCTTGATATCTTTGTTCTCTCTCATTTGACATTTCTTCTAATGCTTTATTAATTTCTGCAGTATGGATACTTGCTTCTTCAATAATGCTATTTAAATGCATTCACGAAACATCAGGTATAGTTGGTATATTAGGAATAATGGGACCCTTTGGTAAACTTGGAATATTCATTATAATCACCCGCCTACTAAAATTATAACACAAAAAATGCCTTATTTTAGGCATTTTCTAAACTTTTCACATAAATTTATTAAATAGTCTTTTCGCATTAATTCATTTAACCATTCTTTAGGAATATTTTTATAATATATTCCACTTAAACCACCAACTAATGCACCAATAGTATCAGTATCATTACCAAGGTTAATTGCCTCTATAACACAATTATAATAACTATTATTATTCATAAAACACCATATAATGGATTCTAAGGTACTAACAACATAACCACTACTATTAATATTATCTATTTTTTCTTTGCTAATATCTTTATCAATTATTTTAGTATAATAATTAATAATCTCTTTATCAAAATATTTACTATAATCATATTCTCTTATATACTTATAAGCATTTTTCTTTTCCTCGCCACTTAATAATTTTATAGCAAATAGAGAATATATAAAGCACCCTAAAATACTTATATTATGTTTATGAGTTAATGATGATATATTTTTTACTAAATCATATATTTCATCATCATTTAATTTTTTATAATAACAATAATAAGAAATAGGTAATATTCTCATTAAACTACCATTTCCATTATCATTAATATCATCTACACCACAATTTAAAGGATTTTCACAAATTTTAAATTCATCTTTATAATAATAATTTCTTAATGCCTTACTCGTAGTATTTCCAATATCAAATGCTTTATTATTAGGTGTAAATTCATTTTCATAAGCCCATTTCATATAATTATTCATAATATCAACATAATCAATACCATTTTTATCTATTATAGATTTAATAGTTGCTATTAACATACTACTATCATCAGACCAATAACCCTTTGGCAAATTATAAGTACCATAACCAACCATATCTATAACTTTTTCATAACTATTTCTTTCTTTAAATTCTAATGGTACACCTAAGGCATCTCCAATTATAAAACCAATAATTCCATTTATAATTAAATCATTATTATTAATCATTACTAATCCCTCGCATATCTCAACTATAAACGACTTTAATATTATTTTAATATAAATTATTTATTCTTACTAAAACAACCTAAAATCTTGATTTATGCCCCAAATATCAACATATTAATAATTATTCATAAAATTTAATATTCTTTTCTACACAAAAATATCTTTTTTTATCTTTCTTTCTACCATCATTAAATACATTTTCTATTTCATCAGCACTTTCTAAATTTCTTTTAACTATATCTAAAAATACATTCCATTCTTTATCATTAGGTCTTTCATCATCAAATATAAACATAAAATCAAAATCATCACCATGATTAATTAATCTCGAATTAATATTTTTTTCATTACTATTACCAACCATAATACCATATCTTAAACCATTATATAATTTTTTATGAGCTTTCGCTTTATTACTATAAGTAATAACATCATGGGTAGTAATCTTTTTATATTTACTTTCAATAATAAGTCTTGGTATAGAATAATTATCTCTTTTTTCTTTGATTAATAAATCAACCTCATATTTCATTAAACTAATATCTTCTTTATTATCTTTATAACCATTGATAGTAACTGAATAGGGTACTCTTTCAAAACATACACATTCATATTTATCATTATCTAATTCTTTTTTTAATAATTCACATATACTTAATGTCCATTGGTCTTCTAATCTATCTCTCATTATTATCACACCTCATTTTTTAACCAATAACATTATAACACAAAATATATGCTTTTAGACATATTAATATAACTAATATTACTATCACTAAAAATCATAAATGAGAAAATTATATTAGAGGTGAACGAATGGATAATAACTTAAAGCAAATAAGAAATAATAAAAACTTATTACAAACTAAGGTTGCTATGGATTTAAACATTACCCAAGAGACTATATCTTCATATGAAACAGGTAGAGTATTTCCAAGTTCTGATATGCTTATTAAATTAGCCGACTATTATAATACTTCAATAGATTACTTATTATGCCGTACTAAATATGATATGCCTATCAATTCAATTAAACCTAATAACATAACTGATGAAGACTTTATTATTTTAAATAAAATTAACAAACTTTCAAATATACAAAAAGCAAAAGTTCAAGGTTATATTGATGGATTAAATGAGGACTAATTTTTAAAAGTATATACACATTCATATTTAAATCTTAATTTAAACCTTATAAATCAATATCACAGCCTTTAAATTGATATAAGATATTATCTTAAATTTTATATTGATTAATACATATTCTTATACTTATTTTTAATAATAACTTATACTAATCTTTATATATTTCTTATATCAATTTTATACTTGCTAATATACTAATATATTATAAATATTTTATGATAGTACTTTACTATCTTTTTTTATTGCTTTTTCATTATATTTAAAGACAATATTACTTATAACAAATATTCATTATTCTGTACTTTATTCATTTTTAAACTAAATAAATCATAATTTTCTTTAATTTTATTTAACCTAATTCTTCGCATATATTCTTCATTTGCTTTTTTATCTTGTTCCTTAGTAAGTTCTAAATAAAACCTTTTAATATTATCATAATTATCTTCTAATATAATTTTTTCATTCCAATTATTAGTTTTAATATATTTACCACAATACTTATTAGCCGTTCTTAACTTCATATATGCTTTATATAAATCCTTTAAACTATAACCACTTGGTATTAATAAATCATCAGTATAATTATAATTACAAAACAAAATATGATAACTTTGGTCTATAAAATATTCTGCCTTATTTATATTAGCATTCTTTTTATATACCTTTTTATCGCCAATTATTTCTTTATAAATTTTTTCTTTCTTTTCGCACCAATTCTTATCTATATAATCTTTAATCATATTTCTAAAAGCATATGTTGGTTTGCTAACTAATAAAACATGTAAATGGTATTCAGTATTTAATCCACACTTACCATAATATTTAATATCAAAAGAACTAAAATCTTTTTTAACCTTAGGTCTTCCAACTTTGCCATTATGTTCATAATAGGTATATGCCGTACTACCTCTAACATTACTTATACAAATCATTGCTTGTGCTTGCCAACCATCATTTGATTTTTGCTTACAAATATATCTAATATATTCTTTTAATCTTTTAGCATATTTAAATGCTTCTTCCTCGCTATCAAACTTTTTATCTATATCAAAACTACTTATACCTAATTTCTTTTTAGACATTTAAACCACCCATGGATCTAATCTCTTTTAGCAACTTATCTAATTCATTTAAGGTAATTGGCATAGTTCTATCATATAAAAACATATTATCTTTATCAAAATATAGTAAAAGTATCTTATATTGTTTCCATTTAACCATAACTTGATGAGGTTCTATTATACTTACATTAGTTTCCTTTATTTTTATTATTTTTCCATCATTAAATATACATTTTGCATTATTAAAACTGCATATAGTACTTATTCTATTTTCAAAGTACTCATCTTTTATTAATTTTTCTGTAAAATATTCCATTTTTTCACTCCTTTTTTTAAACAACAAAAAACATTGTAATCCCTTTAATTACAATGCTTTCTCGTTATCTAAACTCCATAAATTTGGAGTGATTTTAAATATGGCACGCTCTTTATGAACGTATACGAAAAAAAGAGATAAATCTTGATTGCAATTTTATTATATCATATTTTAATAAAATTTTATCTATTCCTTATATATACATGCAAAAACTTGACATTTTGTAAAGCGTATGATAAAATATAAGCGTTTTTTGGAGGGGTTAGAATGATTATTATTGAAATGATTTTAAAAATTACTGGTTGGAGTCAAGAAGACTTAGCAAAAGTTTTAGGCGTTTCTAGAGTATCCATTAACTGCTGGCTACATGGTAATGATATATCTCTTACATCAAAAAAACTAATTTCCGAAAAATTTCAATTTCCAATTAGTTTTTTTGACATATCTTTAAATGAGAACATTGAATATTATAAAGTTGTATATTCGGTTTTATATAAGAATTTAAAACAGTACATCAATTCAAATTCAAATTCTATTTCTGATAAAGATAAAATTTTAGATATTTTAAATAGAATTGAAATAGATGATAAATCTATTTATGAAAAAGATATTACAGATGATGATATATTAGATGGATTAATGAATGGATATAATCCTTTTACGGGAGAGTTATTTGATGAAAATCATATATTAAATAATCCTAGGGTAAAAGAAATAATTCGTATGGTTAAATTAAAAAATAAAGTTTCGTATGAAGCAATGACATATGATGATCTAAATTCTAAACAACAAAGATTATTTGATGAGTTAAGACAATGGAGATTGGATATGATGTATAAAGAAGGTTATTCAGGAGCATATTTAATTCTTTCAGATAAATCTTTAATAAATTTAGTTTGTTCAAAAATAGAAAAAAAACAAGATTTGCTACGTATTAAGGGTATAGGAGCAAGCAAATATCAAAAGTATGGAGAAGATATTTATAATATTGTAAAGGGGTCAAACAAAGATGATTATTCATAAATTGAAAATAGAAAACGTAAACTATAATTTGAATGATATTAGATATTATTTTTTAGATAACTATCCGAAAACAATTCATTTATTTTTGATAGGCAATTGGTATAAAATATATAATGAAGAAGCAGAAATTATATCAAACATCTTTAATTATAAACTTTTTGATGATTCTTATAGCCCATACTTAGGAAACATCTGTTGTGGATTTCCGAAACAAGCTCTATTAAAAATAAGGGATAAGTTAATAGAATTAAAAATTAACTTTAATATTGTCGACACCTCAGATTATACATATGAATATTATGACTTTGAACATCAAAATAATTATAAAAATATTTATGATAGTATTGAATTAAATGATAATAAAAAAGCATCTACTGATAACAGTCAGATTAAAACAAGCAATATATATGTAGAAGTTGGAGATACAGTTTCTATTTATAATACAAATACAAATGAAATAGAAACCTATACAATAGAACCAACATATCATACACAAGTTCCAATTGGATTTTCTGTAGAGCGTGGAAATAATTTTGGAAAAGTAGTATATAAAGATGAGTTATTAAGTAATAGTGATTTACAGAAAGGAATAATTTTATCTGAAAGCGAATTTGCAAAAAAATTACTTGGTGCTTATTTAAATAGTACTTTATTACTTCTTGATGATAATTTAGAAAGTTGTATATACGAAATAATTGACATAAAAAAGCACTAACAGTTAGTTAGTGCTTTTTTATTCAAAATGGCAGGGGATGAGAGAATCGAACTCCCAACAGTGGTTTTGGAGACCATTAT
>JAEDMO010000056.1 GCA_016302935.1 Bacilli bacterium
TTATTATCTTTGATATATTGATGTTGTAGTTCTGTAGTAAATAATTACAGAAAGGGAATCTTATTATGAATAAATTGATGCAAAGATTAAATACTAATGACTTGTTCTTTTTGAGTGTTTTTTTGATATTTGCTGTAGTAATTGTTATTGAAAAAGATATGGTTGATGTTGTTTTCTTTGTCTGTACTTTGTTGTTATATTTGAAATATAAATTATTTAATTAAATTATACTAATGTATAATTTTTTTATAGGAGGAATATAATATGTATGTGGATACACATTGTCATATAATTAAACAATATTATAATAATATTGACGAGGTTTTGGGTAATGCTAGTAAAGCGGGAGTAGAAAAAATATTGATATGCGGATATGATTTGGCTAGTAATATAGAAGTTTTAGAGTTGGCTAAAAAACATGATATGGTTTATGCTGCTATCGGATTTCATCCTACTGATTTAGATTCGTTTGATTTTACTTTTTTGGAAGAACATATCAATGATGATAAGGTTGTAGCCTTAGGGGAGATTGGATTGGATTATCATTATGATAATGATATAGATACAAAAAAGAGACAAATCGATGCTTTTAAGAAACAAATCGAACTAGCATTAAAACATAATAAACCAGTTATTATTCACTCTAGAGATAGTATAATGGACACTTATAATGTTGTTTCTTCTTATTCTAATTTAAGAGGTTCATTGCATTGTTATAGTGGTAGTTTAGAGATGGCAAAACTTTTTGTAGAAAAGGGATTTTTATTGGGTGTTGGTGGTGTAGTAACTTTTAAGAATGCTAAAATAGTTAAGGATGTTGTAAAAAACATTGATTTAAAATATCTTTTGTTAGAAACCGATAGTCCTTATTTGGCTCCAGAACCACATCGAGGTGAGGTAAATACTTCGGCATATATTCCAATTATTGCTGAAATGGTTGCTAGTATTAAGGAGATAGATATTTCAGATGTGGCCACTACTACTACTGGCAATGCTTACCGTTTATTTGACTTTTAGTATCATATATGATATAATTTTATTCGCTGGGGATGGTTGTATTTATATTTTTGTAATATAATACAATAATTGAGGTGAAATTGATGATAAATAAATTTATCAAATTTTTTGGACCTGTTGTTCAAATTTTGATAGTAATTATTTTTGTAATAATTTCTCTTCCTAAGGATGATGAATTTAGTTTAATTATTGATAATTCAGATTTGAATAAGAAAGTTAATACTGGTTCAGGACTTTTTGTTTCTTCTGCTATAGTTGAGGTTTCTGAAGATGACATTTTACTATATGATGAGGAGAAACAAGTAATTGCTGAAGAGAATGAAAAAAATGATAATAAAAATGCAAATGCAACGGTGGTTAATGATTACAAGGTTTTAGATACTTTTGTTGGTACTTTAACTGGATATGGCCCAGATTGTGCTGGTTGCAAATCCGGTAAGACTTCAACTGGATATAAAATAGCGGAAGTTATTGATGAAGTTGTACAACCGGCGTTTACTATTACCTACAACGACGATGAGTTTGGTGAGGTACGTATTTTGGCTGCAGCATATGCAAAATTTCCAAAGGGTACAATAATTCGTGTTACTGATTTTGAACTTTATGATGAGGCTTTTATTGGAATTGTTATCGATACTGGTTCTACAATGCGTAAAGCTTGGAATGCTGGTGATGTATGGATGGACTTGTTATTCGCGACTGAAAATGACCCAGAGATTAAACAGTTTGGAATAGACAAGAACGTTAAGTTTGAAGTTTTAAGATATGGTTTTTAAAGGCAAATAATTGCCTTTTTGTTTTAGAGGTGATTTGATGGATTTGAAGAATATTAATTTTAAAAAATCGTTAGGGCAAAACTTTTTAATTGATAAAAATATTGTTGATAAAATAATTAATAGTGCTCAGATTGATAGAGAGACTTTGGTTATTGAAATTGGGCCTGGTAGTGGTGCGTTATCTAAAAGTATTGCTTCTTTATGTGGCAATTTGATTTGTTATGAAATAGATAAGTCGCTTAAAACTATATTAGATGAGGAATTAGCTGATTTTAATAATGTTTTGGTAAAATATGAGGATTTTTTGAATGCCGATGTTCTAAAAGATATTAAAGATTATAGTTATAAGAAATTAATCGTTGTAGCTAATTTACCTTATTATGTAACAACGCCGATTATAAATAAGTTAATTATTGATAATATTATGCCTTCCTTGATGGTGTTAATGGTCCAAAAGGAAGTTGCAGATCGTTTTTGTGCTAAGAAATCTTCTAAAAATTATAATTCTTTATCGGTTTTTTTACAGTATCATTACGATATTAATCCTTTGTTTATTGTTAGTAATAATTGTTTTATTCCTAAACCAAAGGTTGATAGTTGTGTTGTGCGTTTTAAGTTAAAAGATGAAAAGTTACCGGTAAATGATATTAATAAATTTTATAAATTAATTAGAGATTCTTTTAGGTTTAAAAGAAAGAATTTGAAAAATAATTTGAGTTCTTACGATTTAGATAAAGTTAATTTAATTTTATCTAAATATGGGTTTGATTTAACAGCGAGGGCTGAGGAACTTGATTTAAATATTTTTGTGGATATTGCTAATAACATATAATTAGTAATATTTTTTTTTATTTTTCATATGTTTTATTGGGTGATATTGTGTTTAAGATAGGTGATTTGGTAACTAGAAAATCCTATAATAATGATGTCGTTTTTAAGATTATTGATATTAAAGATGATGTTTATTATTTAAAGGGCGTTAATGTTAGATTGTGTGCGGATAGTGATTATGATGATTTGGTTGGTTATACTGAAGAAGCAGAAGAGGAAAATGATGATTTTTTTTTAAATACTAGCAAATATCAATCATTAGATAGGAGTGAATATTTTTATTTACCAGGAAAGGTGTTACATATTGATAGCGATAGGGATTATTTAGATAAATGTTTAAAATTTTATAAAAAAAATAAAGCCAAAGCATATGGTATATATGAAGAAGAAAACAAGGTCAGTGCTAATATATTAAACTATTTAGAGTTATATAATCCGGATATTTTGGTAATTACTGGTCATGATGCATATTATAGAAAAAGAAAGGATCGTAATAAATATAAAAATAGTACAAATTTTATTAATTCAGTGAAAGAGGCTAGAAAGTATGAAAAATCTCATGAGAAATTAATTATTATTGCAGGGGCCTGTCAATCCGATTATGAAGAGTTAATAAAGGCGGGTGCAAATTTTGCTTCTAGTCCTAAAAGAATTAATATTCACGCATTAGATCCGGCAATTATTGCTACAGCGGTATCTTTTTCTGATAGAACAAAGGATATTGATTTAATAAATATTTTGAATCAAACAAAATATGGTAGTGAAGGAATGGGGGGGATTATTACTCCTGGAACTATGTATGTAGGTTATCCAAGAGAATAATTATGACTATAGACAAAATAAAAAATATAATTGTTGATAATGTTGGCAATAAGGTAAAAATTATATATAATGGCAGTAGAAATAAGGTAGAAGAGTATAGTGGGGTTATCGTTGAGACATATAATTATATCTTTATTGTAAAATTAGATACAAAGGAGACTATGAGTTTTAGTTATACTGATGTTTTGACTAATTGTATAGAGTTAAATTTTTAATAAAGATGTTTATTAAAAATTTAATTACTTATTAATCAAATTTTGATTGATAAATGCTTTTAAATTAGCAAAAAATTTACATTTTGTTTATTAAAAATATTGACTTTTTATATTTTATTATATAAAATGTTATTAGAAAGGTATTGTTGGGGTTATCCACTTACTTTTTAGAAGGAGCGTGCGAAATGAAGATTACTTCAGTTACAGTAAAGAAAATTGACAAAGAAAATTCTCGTATGAAAGGGATCGCTTCAGTATTACTTGATGATGCATTTGTTGTTTACGATATTAGAATTATTGAAGGCGACAATGGATTATTTATAGCAATGCCTAGTAGACAAACATCTACTGGTGGATATAAAGATATAGCTCATCCAATTAATACAGAAACTCGTCAAATGTTTGAAAAAGCTATTTTAGAAGCATATGAAAAAGCAGAATAACAGCGATGTTATTCTTTTTTTGTAGAAAAATAAATAATTATAATTGTAATTTTTTTGCTATTTATTCATATTATTTTTTAGGAGGATAATATGGACAAGACAAAAGAATTAGAAACTAGTTTCAATCATGCTATTTCTATTACAGAAAGAAAAAGTATTATTATAAGTGGCGTAAAAAGGATTGATAGTTTTGATAACGAGGAATTTTTAATGGAAACCACATTGGGATTTTTAGTTATAAAGGGAGAAGATTTGGAGATAATTAAATTGGATACTTATCAAGGTAATATTTCTATAAAAGGAAAAATAGATAGTCTTGGCTATTTTGAAGGAAATGCAAAAAAAAATAAGGACGATTCTATTTTAACTAAATTATTTAAATAATGGTTTTAAAAACACAGATTATATCTCTTTTCTTTTCTTTTTTGTATGGGATATTTTTCTATATTTTGGTTAGTATAAATCATAAATATTTGTTTAATAGTAAAATTATTTTTAAAATAATCACTTCTTTTCTTTTGGTAATATCAAATGTTTTTTTATATTTTATAATATTAAGAATTATAAATAATGGTGTTGTACATATTTACTTTATTTTTTGTATAATATTAGGGAATTATGTTTGTAAAATGTTATATAAATTATTTGTAAAAAAACGATAATGTG
>JAEDMO010000057.1 GCA_016302935.1 Bacilli bacterium
CCAATATAGTTAAGAGTCTTTTCTAGTACATCTTCCATTATATAAGAACGCAAATTTCCAATATGAGCATAATGATAAACCGTAGGTCCACAAGTATACATTGTAACCCTATTTTTATCATGAGGAATAAATTCATCCATTTTTCTACTTAGTGTGTTATATAGTTTCATCATCACACCTCCAATTAATTATATTATAAAATTATGTTATTTTTGTGTTTAAACTATGTTATTTTCCTAATCTATTAATTATTTTTTCGTAACCAAACAAATATATAGTTTTAGCAAGTTCTGGACCATGCATAAAACCTGTTGTCTTAATTCTAATAGGCATATAAAGCATCTTACCCTTAAAACCAGTTTTTTCTTTAACGTTATTAATAGCTTGTGTAATATTGTCGATAGACCAATCACCAATTAATTCAATTTCCTTCTTAAAACTAGAAATTACTTCATCGGTACCTTCTTGTTTCATAAACTCTATACATTCTTCATCAAGACAATACTCTTCTTCAAAAAACATTTTAGCAAGTTCTACGATTTCTTTACCATATCTTAATTCATCTTTATATAGATTTATTAAAGTCATAATCCACGTATTATCCTTGTTTGAAACATCATAATATCGTTTCAAATGAGGAAATGTGATATTAAATAGTTCCTCATCAGAAAGTTTTTTTATGTAATGACTATTAACCCATCCAAGTTTTTTAACATCATATATTGATGGACTTTTACTAATTCTAGCAGGATCAAAATCTTTAATTAGTTCTTCCATAGTAAATATTTCCTTATTGTCTTTAGGACTCCAACCCAATAATACCAAATAATTAACTATAGCCTCAGGTAAATATCCATCATTATATAAATCCATAAATGATGCATCGCCATTTCTCTTAGAAAGTTTATTACCATCTTCACCTAATACCATTGGAACGTGAATATAAGTAGGAGCTTCCCAACCAAAAGCTTTATATAATAAATTATATTTAGGTGTTTGGCTCAAATATTCATTACCCCTAATAACATGAGTAATCCCCATTAGATGATCATCTATAACATTAGCAAAATTATAAGTAGGAAAACCATCGCTTTTCAACAATA
Organism: Bacilli bacterium; assembly: GCA_016302935.1. Classification (GTDB taxonomy): domain Bacteria; phylum Bacillota_I; class Bacilli_A; order RF39; family UBA660; genus JAEDMO01. The sequence continues at coordinate 1,104 of JAEDMO010000057.1, forward strand.
TTTGATCTTCTAATATATCATTACTAACCTTTATCTCACCATATACAACATCATTAAATGAAGAAATACCACTAGTAGGCATTTTTTGTCTAATAACATAAGGAACATTGTTTTTTAAATTATTTTCTATCTCTTCCTTAGACAAGTTCAAACAATTTCTATCGTACTTGAAAGCTTGCTTTTTCTCATCATACATTTTTCTTAAAGTATCAAGTCTATCCTCTGTACAAAAGCAATAATATGCTTCTCCTAATTCCACTAATTTAAGTGCATATTCTTTATATATATCTTTCCTATCGCTTTGTACATAAGGTCCAACATCGCCAGGATTTTCAGGGCCTTCATCGATCTTAATGTCACATAGCTTTAAAGTATCATAAATAAATTTTGTTGCACCCTCTACCTTTCTTACTTGATCAGTATCTTCTATTCTTAATATAAATTTCCCATTATTATGCTTTGCTACCAAATATTCAAATATTGCCGTCCTTAAATTACCAATGTGCATAAATCCAGTTGGACTAGGTGCAAACCTTGTTCTTGTATTTGACATATAAATCACCTCAAAAACATTATAACATTTCTAAGAGCAAAAGTAAATTAAACAAAAAAAATAGATACTATAAGTACCTATTAATAATCCACATAACTTCTATCTAGCCTCTGTTTGAACTAGCACTTCAACATTTACAGCTTGCAATCCCTTAGGCGTTTCTACTAAATCAAAACTTACCATTTGACCTTCAGTTAAAGTTCTATAACCATTAGCCTTTATTGCAGAATAATGAACAAAAATATCTTCGCCATTTGTATAATCAATAAAACCATAACCTTTGTCGTTGTTAAACCACTTAACTTTTCCACTCATAATTAGCACCTCACATTCTAGTAATTCCTTACAATAAAATTATAAAATATATATCGGTCTTTTTGCTCATTAAAAAACATACAAATTACGACATAATCAGCAAACAAAATACCGAGTAACAGTGGACTACTCAAATATATCATAGCATTAATTTAATAGCCTAAAACAAATCTAACTGTCTTTATAAAAACATTAAACGCAAAAATATAAACATTTAATAATATTCGTTAAATAAAAAAAACAAACATAGTTTGCTTTAATTAATTTTTATATTCATAATATCTAAAATTCTATCCAAATCAGCATTGTTTTCAAAGAAAATCTGAATCTTATTATTATTAATTTTTACCTTCGTTCCAAGGACTTCTTTTAATTCTCTTTCAACATAATCATAGTCATTAGAAATATTTTTCCTATTAATAGTCACTTTCCTCTTAAAATCAGTTTTATTGACCATCTCTTCTAAATCATGAACACTGACATTTTCATTGACAATTTTTCTAGATAGCAATAATATTTCATCAATATTTTCTAATTTGCTAAGAACCCTAGCATGACCCATAGAAATTTTATTTTCTAACACCATATTTTGCACTTCTTCAGGCAATCTTAATAAGCCTAAAGTATTAGTTATATGACTTCTACTTTTTCCTAGTCTAAGGGCCAAATCTTCTTGTCTAATATGTAGGCTATCAATAATTCCTTTATAAGCCCAAGCCAGTTCAATTGCCGTTAAATTCTCCCTTTGAACATTTTCCAAAAGAGCAATCTCACGCATCTCCTCATCGGTAAATTCCTTAATTATTGCTGGTATAGTCTTTTTTCCAGCTAATTTTGATGCTCTAAGTCTTCTTTCACCCGCAACCAAATAATAACCTTTTATTGTCTTTTTAATAATAATCGGTTGAAAAACGCCATAGTTTTTAATCGATGTAGCCAGCTCATCAAGCGCCTCTTGATTAAATGTTTTTCTCGGTTGATAAGGATTAACCTTAATATCATCAACATTAACCTCTACAATATCACTTTCTTTTGCAGACTCTACAATATTACTTTCAAATGCATCAAAATCTAAAACTTCATTGTTAAATAATTGTTCTAACCCCCTACCAAGTGCCTTCTTTTTTTGTTCCATTTCTTTCAATAACCTCCTTTGCTAAGTTAAGGTATGCCAAAGTCCCCTTGCTTGTTGGATCATACGCCGCGATTGGTTTTCCATGACTAGGAGCCTCCGACAATCTAACCAACCTAGGTATAATCGTATTATAAACTCTTTCTTTAAAAAATTCCCTAATATTTTCAACAACTTCCAATCCTAAATTAGTTCTAGAATAAAGCATTGTTAAAAGAACGCCTTCTATCTCCAAATTAGGATTTATTTTTTTCTTAGCAAGCATAATTGTATTCATAAGTTGCATAATACCCTCTAAAGCAAAAAATTCACATTGTACAGGAATAATAACCGAATCTGCTGCTGCCAGTGCATTGGTAGTTAAAACACCCAAAGACGGTGGACAATCCAAAATTACATAATCATATTTATCCTTTACCAAAGCGATATTTTTCTTTAACTGAGCGGTTTTATCAAAAGTAAGACCAAGCTCTACTGCTTTTCTTTCCTTATTCATAAGTTCAATATCAATTCCCGCTAAATTTATATAAGCTGGAACAATACTCAAGTTTTTATACTTAGTTTTAATAATCGCCTTAAAAACCTCAGCTTTATCCACTAAAACTTCATATATACTATCCTTAACATCCCCTTTATTAATTCCAACCCCGGTAGTTGCATTACCTTGTGGATCCAAATCAATAAGTAAAACTTTTTTATTTAAAATACCTAAAGAAGCCGCTAAATTTATACTAGTAGTAGTTTTACCAACGCCTCCTTTTTGATTAACCATTGCAATTACTTTTCCCATTGTCACACCTTCAATTCTCGTATATACAATATTGTACCAAAAAACCAAAAAAAAAGAAACACCTTTTATAAATTTATTTTATTCTATAATTTTTTGATATTCGTGATATAATGATTAAGAGGTAAAATATGGAACTTAAAAAAACCGATTGGACTAATAAAGATTATCAACAATTTTTAAAATATCTAGAAACAAAACAAGATATAAATTACAAAAAATTTCATAGTGCTATTATAAAAAAAGAAATAAACCTAATAGGTATTAAAACACCTATTTTGAGAAATATTGCCAAAGAAATATTTAAAGGAAATTATGAAAGTTTTTTAAAACTAGTTACACATACTTATTATGAAGAAACCATAATCTACGGTTTTATTATTGCTAATATAAAAAAATTAGACAACTCTTTAATAAATTATATTAATATCTACAAAACCAAAATAAATAATTGGGCTACCTGTGATCTTTTTTGTAGCAGTCTAAAAATAGTAACTAAAAATAAAGAATTTTTTTATAACTATATAAAAGAAAATATTAAAAGCAAAGAAGAATATATTCAAAGAATGTGTTTTGTTTTATTACTAAATTATTATATTGAACCTAAATACTTAGAAGATATATTTTTATACTGTGATAAATACTGTAAAAATACCTACTACGTCAATATGGCTATAGCTTGGCTTCTTAGTTGTTGTTATATTAAATATAAAGAAATCACCCTAAATTACTTAAAAAAAACCCAATTAGATACCTTTACATATAATAAAACAATATCTAAGATAATAGATTCATATAGAGTTAGTAAAGAAGAAAAAGAAATTCTAAGAAAAATGAAAAGAGACTAATTTTT
>JAEDMO010000010.1 GCA_016302935.1 Bacilli bacterium
TTAAATATTACTATTAAAGAAGTAATAGGGTAATTAAAAATTATTTAAGATACATTTTTTTAAGTTGATTTTACATACTTATATTGGTTTTTATATTGTTTTTTGGTATAATATGTGTGTATTATTATTATATTTAATTATGTAATGATTTTGCAATAAAAATAAGAAAGAGGTTTTTAAAGTGAATAAAAATTCGCTATTAGAGTTAGAAAGGCTTTTTAAAAGAATAAAGAGAAAAATGGGACATTTTGATTACTATGAGACCAATTTAGGAATTGTTGTTTATAATAAGGTTGATGAAGGCGAAATAATTGAATTTAGTGATATAAATTATGGTACTTATAGAATTGTTTCAAATGATGATGTGATATTATTTAGTTATGTTAATGATATGTTTAGAACTAATGTTTCTAAGAATGTAGACAAAATGTTACTTATTGAGGATTATGTGTTTAATAAAACTAGAGTAGTTGGTTTGAATTGTAAGTTGGTTTTACGTGATGGATGTGAAATTGGCTGTTATAATGATAAGGGTATAATTGATAATTATACGCATAATACTGATAATTATATGAGCGATGATGAGATAATTACTGTTGGAAATAATTGTGTTGATGGTGTTAATGCTAATATTCGTAATAGTTATTTAGTATTTTCTGATATTATCAAGTCTAGAAATAAGATAAAAAAGAGAATAATGATGTAAGAAGGCAAATTAATATTTGTCTTTTTTTGTTGTGTTGTCTTTCTTTTTATGTTATAATTTCTATATAATATGGAGGGATTATTTTGAGGAAGTTTTTTGTTTTTGCTTGCTTATTTTTATTAATTGGGTGTTCATCTTCTAAAGATCAACTTGTGATGGTAACTGAGGCTGGTTTTGCCCCTTATGAATACTATGAAAATGATGAAATAGTAGGTGTGGATATTGAGATTGCTAAAGAGATTGCTAATTATATGGGAAAGAAATTAGTGGTTAAAGATGTTTATTTTGATTCAATAATCAATGAACTTAATAGTGGTAAGGCTGATATGGCTTTAGCTGGAATGAGTATTACTGAAGAAAGATTAGAGGAAGTCGATTTTAGTTATGAATATATTAAGTCTAGGCAAGTTGTTATTGTTAGAGATGGTAGTAATATAAATGATATAAAGGATATTTATAATAAGAAAGTTGCAGTACAATTGGGGAGTGTTGCTGATCAGTATTTTAGCGATAAATATCCTAACACTTCGTTGGTAAGACAAAAGAAATATTTATCAATGGTGGAAGATTTAAAGGCTAATAAGGTAGATTTAATAGTAATGGATGAACTGCCTGCTAAGGAAATTGTTAGTGCTAATAATGGACTTAAGATAATAGATGGTTATGTTTTTGAAGATAGTTATGGTATTGCTGTTAAAAAGGGAAATAGTGAATTATTAAAGGCGATTAATGTGGTATTAGAAAGATTAATTAGTGAAGGCAAGATAGATGAGTATGTGCTTAGGTTTACAAGGTGATAATTATGAGATGGATTGTTGATTTCTTTTATGGGATTATTGATAGTTTATATAAAACTTTAGTTTATCAAGATAGATATTTATTTATTATTAAAGGTCTTTTTAATACTTTGATTATTGCTTTGTTTGCTACTTTGATAGGTATTGTTTTAGGAATTGTTATTGCTTTAGTAATCGATATTAATAATAGAAATAAAAAATTGAAGTGGCTTAGTAAGATATGTAGGGGGTATGTGGCAATTATAAGAGGTACTCCAGTATTGTTACAGCTTATGATAATATATTATGTTATTTTTAAAAGTGTGGATATTAATGTTATTTTGGTAGGGATTATTGCTTTTGGTATTAATTCATCGGCTTATGTTTCAGAGATTATAAAATCGGGAATTATTTCTGTTGATAATGGGCAGTTTGAAGCTAGTAAGGCTTTGGGTTTTAATTATTTTCAGATGATGAGATATGTGATTTTGCCTCAAGCAATAAGAAATATTATGCCCTCTTTGGGTAATGAATTTATTACTTTGTTAAAAGAAACATCAGTAGCTGGCTATATTGGAATTAGTGAACTTACTAAGGCTTCTGATATTATTGCTTCTAGGACTTATGATTATTTTTTTCCACTTATTATTGTAGCTTTAATATATTTGGTTATGACTTTGGGATTGGCTAAGTTAGTTAAATTGATGGAGGTGAAGCTATCCGATGTTAGAGATTAAAAATATGTCTAAGAGTTATGGAGATCAACTTGTTTTAAAAAATATTAATGCTACGGTTGAAAAGGGCGATGTAATTGCAATTATCGGAGGCAGTGGTAGTGGGAAATCTACTCTTTTAAGGTGTATTGATAGACTTTGTGATGTTAGTAGTGGGGAGATATTATTTAATGGAGAAAATATTAAAAATATTTCTTTTTATCATCAAAAGGTGGGAATGGTTTTTCAACAATTTAATTTGTTTCCTAATATGACGGTTTTGGAAAATATAATACTTGCTCCAGTAAAACAAAAGATAATGGATAGAAATGTTGCTGTTGAAAAAGCTTTAAATTTACTTTCTTCTGTTGGCCTTTTGGATAAAAAAGATAGTTATCCTAAACGTTTATCTGGGGGCGAGAAACAAAGGGTGGCTATTGTTAGAACTTTGATTATGAATCCAGATATTATTTTGTTTGATGAACCTACTAGTTCTTTAGATCCTAAGATGACTTTAGAGATTTTGAATTTGATAAAAAAGTTAATTGATTTAAATATTACAATATTAATAGTTAGCCATGAACTTGGTTTTGTTAAGGAAGTGGCAAAGCGAGTTTGGTTTCTAAGCGATGGTTATATTGTAAGTGATACTACTTCTAAGGAAGCTTTTGAAAGTCCTAAAAATAAAGAGTTAAAAGATTTTGTAGCAAATGTAAATTAGGTGTAGAAAAAATTATAATATTGTGTTATACTTAAAATGTAGAATAGGAGATGATATGATGATTCATGTAACTAGTGAAATTAAACCACTTAAAACAGTTTTAGTGCATAGACCAGGTAAGGAACTTTTGAATTTGACTCCTGATACTTTAGGAAGATTATTATTTGATGATATTCCTTATTTAAAAGATGCACAAGCAGAACACGATGAATTTGTTCAAATACTTAGAGATAATAATATTAAGGTTTTATATTTGGAAGATTTAATGGCAGAGACTTTGGAGGCTAATCCTCAAATAAAGGCTAGTTTTATTAGGCAATTTATTTATGAGGCTGGCGTTAGAACGCCTATGTATAAGGATCTTTTTTTTGATTATTTAGATAGTTATACTGATATGAAAGAATTAGTTTTAAAAACAATGGAAGGTGTTAAGGTTAGTGAACTTAATAGGTCAAGAAAAGATATAGAAAATTCACTTGTTGATTTGATTAGTGAGGATGTTAAGTTTTTGGCTGAACCTATGCCTAATTTATACTTTACGAGAGATCCTTTTGCTTCTGTTGGTGAAGGGGTAATTTTAAATAAGATGTATTCTGTTACTAGGAGTAGAGAAACTATATATGCAGAATATATATTTAATTATCATCCTGATTATATTGATAAGGTAGAGAAATTTTATGATAGGAATAACGCTTTTAGTATTGAAGGCGGTGATGTTCTTAATTTGAATGAACATGTTTTGGCAATAGGTATTTCACAAAGAACCAGTGCGGATGCGATTGAACTTGTGGCTAAGAATATGTTTAATAGTGATAAATGTAAGGTAGATACTATTTTGGCTTTTAAGATTCCAGAATGTAGGGCTTTTATGCATTTGGATACGGTGTTTACTCAAATTGATGTTGATAAGTTTACGTATCATCCTGGAATTATGAATACTTTAGAAGTGTTTGAGATAACTAAGGGTGATAATGATACTATTAATGTTAAGAAGAAAAAGGGAAGTTTAGAAAAGATATTGGAAGAATATTTAGGAATCGATATTACTTTAATACCTTGTGCAGGTGGCGATAAGATTGCTGCTGAGAGGGAACAATGGAATGATGGTACTAATACTTTGTGTATTGCTCCTGGGGTAGTAGTTGTTTATAACAGAAATAATATTACCAATGCAGTTTTAAGGGAACACGGAATTAAAGTTTTTGAGATGAGTAGTGCAGAATTATCAAGAGGTAGAGGTGGCCCTAGATGTATGAGTATGCCACTAGTAAGGGAGGACTAATGGATTTAAGAGGAAGAGATTTTTTGAAATTATTAGATTTTTCAAAAGAGGAAATTAGATATTTGTTAGATTTAGCTATTGAGTTTAAAAAGAAGAAGAAAAATGGAGAAAAACATGAATATTTAAAGGGTAAAAATATTGCATTGATATTTGAAAAAGATTCTACCAGGACAAGATGTTCTTTTGAGGTAGCTGGATATGATTTAGGTATGGGGGTTACTTATTTAGGACCTACTGGTAGTCAGATGGGTAAGAAAGAGAGTATTGCTGATACTGCTAGAGTATTATCTAGAATGTATGATGGTATTGAATACCGTGGCTTTGAACAAAGTATAGTAGAAGATTTAGCTAAGTATTCATCAGTTCCAGTATGGAATGGTTTAACTAATGAATTTCATCCTACTCAAATGCTTGCAGATGTTATGACTATTGAAGAACATTTTGGACATTTAGAAGGTATCAACATGGTATTTATGGGTGATGCTAGAAATAATGTTGGTAATTCTTTAATGGTGGTAAGTGCTAAAATGGGAATTAATTTTACAGTTTGTGCACCTAAGGAATTATGGCCAAGTGAAGAACTTATTAATGAATGTAGAGAAATTGCTTCTTTGAATGGATCTTGTATTAATCTTACTGAAGATGTGATGGAAGGTACTAAGAATGCGGATGTATTATATACCGATGTTTGGGTATCAATGGGAGAAGATGACAGTGTTTGGGAAAATAGAATTAAATTATTAAGACCATATCAAATTAATAAAGAGGTTATAAGTAATGCTAATGAAAGAGCAATATTCTTGCATTGTTTACCTTCATTTCACGATTTAAATACTAAAATTGGTAAGGATATATATGATAAATTTGGTATTCCAGAGATGGAAGTTACTAATGAGGTATTTGAAAGTGAACATTCTAAGGTGTTTGATGAAGCAGAAAATAGAATGCATACAATAAAAGCAGTTATTTATGCAACGATGAGGGATTAGGTATGAGTAAAATTGTAGTTGCATTAGGTGGTAATGCTTTAGGAAAAACACCTTCTGAGCAACTTGAACTTGTTAACATTACGGCTAAGTCAATTGTGGATATAGTTAAAGCAGGCAATGAGGTAATAGTTACTCATGGTAATGGACCACAAGTAGGTATTATTAATTTGGCCTTTGATTATGCTAGTGTAAATGGTGGTGATGTTCCTTCGATGCCATTTGCGGAATGTGGAGCGATGAGTCAAGGATATATTGGTTATCATTTACAACAAGCAATAAATAAGTGTTTAAGAATAAATGGTATTGATAAAAAATGTGCAACAATCATTACTCAGGTAGAGGTGGATAAGGAAGATGCTGCTTTTTCAAATCCAACTAAACCCGTAGGAATGTTTTATACCCAAGAACAAGCAGATAATATCGCTAGTTTGAAGGGCTATAAGTTTGTTGAAGATGCTGGAAGAGGTTATAGGAGAGTTGTACCATCTCCAAAGCCTATCAGTATCTTAGAACTGGATGTTATTAAACAATGTGTGGATAATGGCAATATTGTGATTAGTGTCGGTGGTGGTGGAATACCTGTTATTAAGTGTGACTATGGATATACTGGTATTGATGCTGTTATTGATAAAGATTTTGCAAGTGCTAAGTTGGCTAGTTTGATGAAAGCAGATATATTGTTAATTTTAACAGCGGTTCCTAAGGTTTGTTTGAATTATAATAAAGATAATCAAATAGATCTTAATGAAGTAACGGTTGATGAAGTTAATAATTATATTAAAGAGGGTCATTTTGCTAAGGGAAGTATGCTTCCTAAGATAGAGGCTTGTGTAGATTTTTTAAATAATAATCATAATGGTGTTGCTATTATTACTTCTCTTGATAAAGCTTTAATGGCTTTAAAGGGTGAAGCTGGTACAAAAATTAAAAAGGAGTGAAAAAAGTGACAAAAAAGACTAAGAAGTTTATGTTATCCTCTTTTTCAATTATATTAATTATTATAATTTTATTGGGGATAATAACACACTTTTTACCAAGTGCTGAATGTGCTGAGTTAGATACTGCAACTGGCGAATGTCTATCATATGTTGATGGCAGTGGAGTGCTTTCAGCAAAATTAAGTGATGTTTTAGCAGCTCCGATAAAAGGTTTTGAAGATGCTGCTGATGTTGGTGTATTCATTTTGGTATTAGGTGGTTTACTTGCAATAGTAACTAAAACTGGTGCTTTAGATGTGGGTATCAAAGTACTAGTTAAAAAACTTAAAGGTAGAGAATTGATTCTTATTCCAATTTTAATGTTTATATTCTCTATTGGGGGTACAACTTATGGTATGATGGAAGAGACAGTAGGATTTTATGCGTTACTATCATTTACAATGGTAGCAGCTGGTATGGATACAATAGTAGCATCTGCTACTGTATTGTTAGGCGCTGGTGTCGGTGTTTTAGGTTCTACTATCAATCCATTTGCGGTAGGTGCTGCTATTGGTGCTTTACCTGAAGGTACAGAAGTTAATCAAGGATTAATAATTGCAATTGGTGTTGCTCTTTGGGTAATTTCTTATATAATTGCAGTATTGTTTGTATTAAATTATGCTAAGAAGGTAAAAGCAAATAAAGGCTCTACATTCTTATCTCTTCAAGAACAAAAGGCTATGGAAAAAACATATGCTAAAGAAGATAATCAAACAAAAGATGCTAAATTATCAACTAGACAAAAAATCGTTTTATGGTTGTTTGGTTTAACATTCATAATTATGATAATTGGATTTATTCCTTGGGTTGATCTTGGTGTATTAAGCGAAGCAGCAGCAGTAGGACATTGGACAACTTTCTTATCTGGTAATCCTATCGGTTGGTGGTGGTTCGAAGATGGCGCAATACTATTCTTTGTTATGGCTATTATAATCGGTATAGTTGCTAGATTTAGCGAAAAGGAAATCGTTGATACTTTCCTTGAAGGAGCAAAAGATATTTTAGGAGTTATTTTAATTATTGCAGTAGCTCGTGGGGCATCAGTACTTATGAAAACAACTAATCTAGATAATTATATTATTTTTAATGCAGCAGAAGCATTGAAGAATGTTCCAGAAGTGTTATTTACACCACTTAATTATTTACTTCATGTTGGTTTATCTGTATTGGTACCTTCATCATCAGGTTTGGCATCATTATCAACACCTATTATGGGACCTTTAGCAGTTCAACTTGGTTTCAGTGTTGAAACTACTATTATGACTATGGTAGCAGCAAATGGTCTTGTTAATTTAATTACACCTACTTGTGGTGCAATTATGGGTGGTCTTGCTCTTGCTAAGGTAGATTATTCTACTTGGTTTAAATGGGCATTTAAGATAATTGCTTGTCTAGCGATTGCTTCGATGATTATATTGACACTTGCTTCAGTAGCTCTATAATATGACATTTAAAACTTTACTAAAAAAATAGTAAAGTTTTTTTGTTGGATAGTTGTGTATGAGTAAATGTAGTGGTATAATTAAAAAGAGCCTAGTTAACTCTCAATATTTGAAAGTTTGAGGTGTTTTTTAATGTCAAAATATGTATTTGTAACTGGTGGGGTGGTTTCTGGTTTAGGAAAGGGAATTACAGCTTCTTCTTTGGCACTTCTTTTGAAAGCTAGGGGATATAAAGTATTTATGCAGAAGTTTGACCCTTATATTAATGTTGATCCTGGGACGATGAATCCAATTCAACATGGTGAAGTCTTTGTTACTTATGATGGATGCGAGACTGATTTAGATTTAGGTCATTATGAAAGATTTATCGATGAGGAACTTAATTATACTTCTAATATAACTAGTGGTAAAATATATTCTTCGGTAATCGAAAAAGAAAGAAGAGGGGACTATTTAGGAAGTACAGTACAAATGGTTCCACATATTACTAATGAGATTAAAAATAAAATATATGAAGCTGGTATTACTTCTTCAGCTGATTTTGTAATAACAGAAATTGGAGGTACTGTTGGTGATATTGAATCACAAGCATTTATTGAGGCTTTAAGACAAATTCAATATGAGAAAGGGAGCAATGAAACTTTCTTTGTACATACAACTTTGATTCCTTATATGTATGGTAGTGGGGAACTTAAGACAAAACCAACTCAAAATAGTGTAAGAGATTTAAGAAATATGGGAATTAGAGCGGATGCTTTAGTATGTAGATGTCCATATGCAACACCTGTTTCTATAAAGGAAAAATTAGCATTATTTTGTTCTATTAAAAAGGAAAATATAATAGATGCTGTAGATGTTAAGAATATATATCAAATACCACTTAATCTTTATGAACAAAAAATAGATGAGATAATTTTAAAGCAGTTTGATATGCCAATAAAAAAATCTAATATTAAATATTGGAAAGATTTGGTTTATACAACGGAACATTTAGAAAAGGAAGTTACTGTTGCTTTAGTGGGAAAATATATTGAATTACACGATGCTTATTTGTCAGTTTCAGAAGCTTTAAAACATGCGGGATATAAATATTCAACAAAGGTTAATATTAAATGGATAGATTCTGAAAGTTTAGAAAACTCTACTTCTTCATTGGATGAGATATTTAAAGATGTTAGGGGAATAATTGTACCTGGAGGATTTGGTAGTAGAGGAATAGAGGGTAAAATTAGAGCAATTAAGTATGCTAGGGAAAATAATGTAGCATTTCTAGGTCTTTGTTTAGGAATGCAACTTGCTATAATTGAATTTGCTAGAAATGTTTGTAAGTTACCGGATGCTAATTCTACTGAGTTTAATCCACTTTGTGAAAACAAGATTATTGATTTAATGTTAAATCAAAAAGCTATTGTTAATATGGGGGGAACTTTGAGACTTGGTAATTACGAATGTAGTTTAAAAAAGGGGACATTAGCTTATAAGGCTTATAATTGCGATAAAATATTAGAAAGACATAGACATAGATATGAATTTAATAATGATTATACTGAGTTAATAGAAAGCAAGGGAATGGTTATATCTGGGGTTAATGATACTAGTAATTTAGTGGAAATAATTGAAATTCCTAATCATAAACATTTTATTGCTTGTCAATTTCATCCAGAATTTAAAAGTAGACCAACTAGACCACATCCTTTATTTGATTCATTCATTAAGGCTACTATAGAGTAGATAAAAAATTTATTATTATACAGTAATTTGACATTTTTTTATTGTTTTTACTAATTTAAGTGTTATAATTGTTGTAGAAGGAGGAAGTTAAATGAAAAAGAATGGTTTGTTAAAAGTAATATTTGGTGTATTTGCATTGGTAATATTATTAACATTTATAATACCTACTACTAGTGGAGAAAGAAGCTATTTAGGTATAGGACAATTTGTTATGAATATTATTCAATCATTAGCATTTTTTACTGATCCAGTTTTATTAATTATAGTAATTGGTGGATTTTATGGGGTACTTAATAAAACAGATGGTTATAAGAAAATATTGGATAAAATTGCTTTAAAGTACAAAGATAATAGAAATTTTATTATTTTTATAATTTTAGCATTTGCTCTAGTAGCTGCGCTTAGTGGTATTTCATTACCTTTACTTGTATTTGTACCGTTTGTAGTTTCAATAATCCTACTTATGGGTTATGATAAGTTAGTAGCATTATCTTCAACAATTGGTGCTATATTAGTTGGTCTTTTAGGAGGATTATTCAATAATTTTATTGATCCTTCTTATGGTTCTGTTACTACGATGGAACTATCATTGGGATTAGAATCTGGAGCTAATTTGCTTTATAAAATATTACTTTTAATTTTAGCAGTTGGTATTTTGGTTTTATATGTATTAAAACATATTAAGAATGTTAAGGATAAGAAAGTAAAATATGATATTAAAGATGATAGTGATATTTTGATTACTGAGGTAAAGGGAAGTTATAAGAATATTAAAACTTGGCCAATAGTTACTGCTTTTGTAATTATGTTTGTCATTTTGATATTAGGTTTAGTTCCTTGGAATTCTTTATTTGAAATTGAACTTTTCAATAATTTACATACTTGGATTACTGGTTTAGCAATACCAGAATTTAAATTATTTGGTATTACTTTTTCTGAGTTTCCAATATTTAATAATTTAATATCTTCATCATTCCCAGCATTGGGTGAATGGACTTCTACATCTTTTGGTAATGTTGGTAATCAAATAATGGTTATTAATTTGATTATTGTATTGATGGTAGCAGTTGTTATATTTGCTCGTGTTAAATTTGATGAAGCAGTAGAAGGTTTTGTAGAAGGTGCTAAGAAGATTTTACCAACAGCTATTTTAGTTAGCTTAGCTTATGTAGTATTAATATCTTCATTTACTAATGGATTTATGGGAAGTATTATTAAGTGGGCGATGGAATTAGTCGGAGGATTTAATGTAGTAGTTGTTTCAATACTTTCTATTATTGGTAGTTTCTTCAGTGTAGATTTCTTCTATTCAGTAGCAGGTGTATTTAGTAGTATTACTGGCTATGTCGAAGATACTTCTTTATATCCATTACTTGACTTAATTTATCAATCATTTTATTACTTAGTAATGCTTGTAGGTCCTACTAGTGTAATGTTAATATTTGGACTTAGTTATTTGAATATTCCATATAAGGAATGGTTAAAATATATTTGGCGTTTAATCGTTCAATTATTTATATTGATATTTGTAATTCTTTGTCTTATGTTAATATTAGTATAATTTGTCTATTAATAATTAAATAAAATACCCTTTTTGTACATAGAATAATGTATAAGGAGGGTATTTTTATGTTTTCTAATTTTGAATTTGAAGCACAAAATATTTTAGTGAAAGCAAAAATAGAAATGAATGAATTAAAGCATCCTTATATTGGAACTGAACATTTAGTATTATCCATTTTGAAAAATGATAATGTTGTATCCGATAAGTTAAAAAAATATAATTTAACGTATGATAAGTTTAAGAAGGAAATCATTAGAATAATTGGTGTTGGTAGTCGTGAGTCATCTTTGTTTTTGTATACACCACTTCTTAGAAAAGTGATTGAAAATGCTGTTTTAGATAGTAAGGAAAATAACGATGGTAATGTTACTACTATGCATTTGTTTTCAGCTTTGTTGGAAAGTGGCGAGGGTATTGCTATTAGGATATTTTTGGGAATGAATATTAATTTATCGGAGATGTATGATGATTTTTCTTTGGGCTTGATTAAGAAAAGTAAGGTTAAAAAAGGAAAAAAGATGTTGATTGAAGAGCTTGGGGTTAATTTGACTGAGAGAGCTAAAAATAATGAATTGGATCCGGTAATAGAACGGGATGATGAGATTAAGAGACTTTTAGAAGTATTGTGTAGAAGATGTAAAAATAATCCTATTTTAATTGGAGAAGCAGGTGTAGGGAAGACTGCTATTGTGGAAGAGCTTGCTAGGATGATTGTTAGTGGGATGGTTCCTAATACCCTTAAAAATAAAAAAATTATTTCTTTGGATATGGCATCAGCGGTGGCAGGAACAAAATATAGAGGCGAGTTTGAAGATAGAATGAAAAAGATATTAAAGGAAATTGAAGAAAATCCAGATATCATTCTTTTTATTGATGAGATTCATACTTTGGTAGGTGCTGGTGGTGCGGAAGGGGCGATAGATGCTTCTAATATTTTAAAACCAGCTTTAGCAAGAGGTAAAGTTAGATGTATTGGAGCAACTACTTTGGCAGAATATAAAAAATATATTGAAAAAGATGGTGCGTTGGATAGAAGATTTCAAAAGATTATTATAGAGGAACCTAGTAGTTTAAAAACTAAAAAGATATTAGCTTCTTTAAAACCAATATATGAAAATTATCATAAGGTAAAAATTGAAGATAGTTTACTTGATAAGATTATTACTTTATCGGATAAATATATATATGATAGATATAGACCTGATAAGGCGATAGATGTTCTTGATGAAGTGTGTTCGAGGGTTAGTATTAAGGAAAATTCTTTGGATAAGGATATTTTGTTTTTAAATAAGGAAATTAATAGGATAAAAAAGGAAAAAAATAGTTTTATTTTAGAAAATAAGTTTGATGAGGCGTATGAACTTAGAAAAAAGGAAGCTAGTTTGATGTCTAAATTAAATGAAATTAGTTTAAATTATAGTGATGGTAATAGAGTTGTTACAATAGAAGATATTGCAAGTGTAATTAATATTAAGACGAAAATACCGGTTTATGAGATTTTGAAGGAAGATATGATGGTTATTAATAAAATAAAAGAGGATTTGGCAAATACTATTGTAGGACAGGATGAGGTAATTGATGAACTTATAGATATTACTAAGAGGATAAAGTATGGTTATAGTGATAATAAGTGCTATTCATTACTTTTTATGGGGCCTAGTGGTATAGGAAAAACTTTAATTAGTAAAATATATGCTAAAAATTTAGTTGGGGAAGATAATTTTATTAGATTGGATATGAGTGAATATAGCGATGTTACTTCTATTAATAAGATAATTGGTTCTTCTCCTGGGTATGTTGGGTATGATGATAATAAAAATATTTTAGAAGAAGTTAGAAATAAGCCTAATTCAGTAATTTTATTGGATGAGATCGATAAGGCGCATCCTAAAGTAATAAATTTATTTTATCAAATCTTAGATGAAGGAAAATTAAAAGATTCTAAGGGTAATATAGTTAGATTTGATAATTCAATTATTATTATGACTTCTAATATTGGTTTTGAGAAGAATGTGGTTGGTTTTAATGATGATAAAAGAGGAGCTGTATCTAAATTAAAGGAATATTTTAATTTGGCATTTATTAATAGAATCGATAATATAATTGTGTTTAATAAATTAAAAGAAGAAAGTATTTTAAAAATTATAAATAAAAAAATTGATAATTTGAAGGCTAAGTATAGTGATATTAATATTAAAGTATCAAAGGGATGTATTAAGGAAATTATAGCAGAGAGTCAATATGATTTATTTGGGGCAAGGAAAATCGATAAAATTATAAGAAGTAAGATAGAAAAAATTATTATTGATAAGGTTTTTAACAATGAGGTTGACGTTAAAATAGATAGTATTAAAAAGCAACCAAGTTAAATACATAAATTTTTTGCTAAATTTATGTATTTTTTTTTAAAATATTTAAAGTCGTGTTATAATAGTTTTTAGAAAGAGATGTGATTTTTAATGATAATTTTATCAGTTAATGCTGGAAGTTCTTCTTTGAAATTTACTGGTTTTAAAATGCCAGAAGAAGAAGTAATTGTTTCTGGTTTATTTGAAAGAATTGGTATAGCAGGAAGTTGTTATACGATTAAGCTTAATGGAGAAAAAATTAAGAAGGAAAGAGATTTACCGAATCATGAAGAAGCTGTTAAGATATTAATTGATGAGCTTTTACTTAATGGTGTTATTAAATCTTTGGATGAGATCGAAGGAGTTGGACATAGACTTGTTCACGGTGGTGAAAAATATGCTAATTCGGTAATTATCGATGATGATGTTATTAGTACTGTTACTGAATTAATACCTTTGGCTCCACTTCATAATCCTGCTAATTTAATTGGGGTAGAGACTTTTAAGAAGTTACTTCCTAATGTTTTAAATGTGGCGGTTTTTGATACTGCATTTCATCAAACTATGGATAAGAGTGCTTATATTTATCCAGTTCCTTATGAATGGTATAGTGAATATGGAGTTAGAAAGTATGGTTTTCATGGTACTAGTCATAAATATATTAATGATAAGATAAGTGAAATATTAAATAGAAAAGATTTAAAGGTTATTAGTTGCCATTTGGGTAATGGTGGTAGTATTACTGCTATAGATAGTGGAAGAGTAGTTGATACTACAATGGGATTTACACCTAATGCTGGTCTTGTTATGGGAACAAGATCTGGAGATATTGATGCTTCTTTTATTCCTTATGTTATTTCTAAGAGTAAGAAATCTTTAGATGAAGTTATAAGCGATTTGAATAAAAAAAGTGGTCTTTTAGGAATTAGTGGTGTTAGTAGCGATTCTAGAGACATTGAAGCTGGTGTTAATGAAGGCGATGTTAGATGCGTTTTGGCAGAAGAAATATATGAAAATAAGATTGTTTCTTATATTGCATCATATTATTGTTTGTTAGGTGGTGCTGATGTAATTTGTTTTGCTGGTGGTGTTGGAGAAAATGGTATTACTGTGCGTAGGAATATAATTAATAAATTAGCACCACTTGGGGTAAAATTAGATGCTGATGCTAACAATGTTAGAGGTGTGGTTACAAAGATATCTAGTGATGAATCTAAGGTTTTGTGTTATTTAATACCTACCGATGAAGAGCTTATGATTGCTAGAGATACTTATAATTTAATTTGTGGTAAATAGTTAGAAAGAGTGATAGAGTGAAAAGGTTAATGAAAGGAATTAAAAAAAGAATCAAGAAATATGATACTATTGTTATAGCTAGGCATATAGGGGCTGATCCTGATGCTTTAGGTGCTCAATTTGCTTTAAAAGAGATGATAAATAACTACTATCCTAAGAAAAAAGTTTATGCGGTAGGTTCTCCGGCTTATAGATTTAGATTTATGGGGACTTTAGATAGAATAGATGATATAGATAAAAATTCTCTTTTAATTGCGCTTGATACGCCTGATTTAAAACGTATAGATGGTATTAATATTGATGATTATGCTGAAGTTATAAAAATAGATCATCATCCTTTCATTGAAAAATATGCTTCTATTGAATTAATCGATGATACAGCATCTAGTACTTGTCAAATTATTTTGGAATTTTTAAATACGTGTAGATATAAGATTACTAAGAGTATGGCTAAGAATTTGTATTTGGGAATTGTAGCGGATACAAATAGATTTTTACACGATTATACTACAAGTAAGACATTTGATTTGGTTAGTAAATTGATAAAGGATACAAATATAGATTTTACATCTTTTTATAAGGAACTTTATAATAGACCTATTAGTGAGGTAAAATTTCAAGGTTATATTTATCAAAATATTAATTTAACAGATAATGGAGTTGCTTATATAAAAATAACGGATGATATGCTTAAGGAATTTGGTGTTGATTCTGCTTCTTGTGGAAATATGATAAATGACTTAAATTATGTTAATGAAGTTTTGATATGGGTGTTCTTTTCTTACGATGTTAAAAGTAATTTGATTAGGGCTAATATTAGATCTAGAGGGCCTGCAATAAATGAACTTGCATCCTTTTATGGAGGAGGGGGGCATAAGTTTGCTTCTGGAGCAAGGTTACAATCTTTTGAACAAGCGGATAATTTAATTAAGGATTTAGATTTATTGCTTGAAAATTATTTAGATGTTAATAATGAATAATATTATAATGCAACTTATATGGTTGCATTTTTTTGACACAAAGATAAAAAATTATTAGTAATTTGTTATTAAAAATATGATACAATGGTTTTTAGGAAGAGTGGTAATATGGATTTAACAAAATTAAATGAAAAACAAGTAGAAGCTATTAAGCATATGGATGGGCCTTGTTTGGTTTTAGCAGGTGCTGGTAGTGGAAAGACTAGTGTACTTACTAATAGAATTGCTAATTTAATTGAAAATGGGGTTGAACCTTGTAATATTTTAGCAATTACTTTTACTAATAAAGCTGCTAAAGAAATGAAGGAAAGAGTTTATAATTTAATTGGAAATTTAGCTTATGATATTCAAATTTCTACATTTCATTCATTTGGACTTAGAATACTTAAAAGTCATTATGAATTGCTTGGATATGATAAGAATTTTGTTATTTTGGATAGTGATGATACTTTAACGGTAATTAAAAAGATTATTAAAGAGTGTAATTTAGATCCTAAGGAATATAATGCTAAATTTGTAAGAAATAAGATTAGTGGTGCTAAAAATGAATTACTATATCCAAGTGCTTATGAGAAAATTGAATATGATAAGAATATTGTTAGAGTATATGATAAGTATGTAAAAAAATTAAAAAGTAATAATTCGATTGATTTTGATGATTTGTTACTTTTACCAATAGAGTTATTTAAGAAAAATAAGGAATTGCTTTTATATTATCAAGAAAAGTATAAATATATTTTAATCGATGAATATCAAGATACTAATGAGGCACAATATGTTCTTACTAAGTTATTAGCAGATAAATATAGGAATTTGTTTGTAGTAGGTGATGAATCACAAAGTATTTATTCTTTTAGGAATGCTAATTATAAGAATATTTTGAATTTTGAGAGTCATTATCCGGATACTAAAACTATTTTATTGGAACAAAATTATAGGTCTACTAAGAATATTTTAAATGCTGCTAATAGTGTAATAAAATATAATAAAGAAAGAAAAGATAAGAATTTGTGGTGTAATAATGAAGTTGGTGATAAGGTTAAATATATTAGGGTAGATGATGAGAAGGAGGAAGCTTCTTATGTGGCTTCAAAGATAAAGGAATTAGTAAAAGATAAGGTTAAATATGAAGATATTGCTATTTTATATAGAACTAATGCTCAAAGTAGGGTAATTGAAGAATATATGCTTAAAAATGCTATTCCTTATAGGGTGGTTGGAAGTTTTTACTTTTATAATAGAAAAGAAATAAAAGATTTGCTTTGTTATTTGAGACTTATTTATAATTATAAGGATGATACTAGTTTACTTAGAATTATTAATGTTCCTAAAAGAGGCATTGGGGATAAAACAATTGAAAGTATTAGTAAGGTTGCTAATAGTAATAATATTTCTTTGTATGAAGCTATTAGTGGAGGAAAGGAACTTAAGTTTAAGGCTATTATTGAAGAGATGAGGATAATGGCTGCTAATTTGTCTTTGACAGAAATTGTCGATATGGTTTTAGATAAATCGGGTATTAGAAAAGAATTAGAAGATGAAAAGACAATGGAAAGTGAGATAAGACTGGAAAACTTAGAGGAATTTAAGTCAATTACGAAAAATTATGAAGAAGAAGTTGGAGTCGTATCTTTAGAGGATTTTTTAGATGAACTTACTTTAGTTAGCGATATTTCTGAACATACTGATAGTACTGATAAGGTTACTTTGATGACGGTACATGCTGTTAAGGGATTAGAGTTTGATTATGTTTTTGTAGTGGGAATGGAAGAGGGAATATTTCCACATTTTAATGCGATATATGATGGTAATAGAAGTGCAATCGAAGAAGAGAGAAGACTTTGTTATGTGGCAATTACAAGGGCGAAGAAGGACTTATATTTACTAAATGCTAAAAGAAGAATTTTATTTGGTAATAATCAAGCTAATCCACCTAGTAGATTCATTGAAGAGATAGATAACGAGTATTTGTGTGATATGTCTAAACAAAATAATGTTATTAATAAGGCTAGTAAATTTGTTAAAGAGAAGATGTTTAATAGTGAAGATGTTAATTTTGAAATTGGGGATATGATTAGTTATCCTAAATATGGAGAAGGGGTTGTTGTTAATGTGGATAAATCTATTATAACAGTAGCATTTCCTTATCCTTATGGGACGGTTAAGTTAATGAAGAATCATAAGAATATTAAGAAAATTTAGTGAGATTTTTAATTGTTTTAGCATATTATATAGTAGGTGATATTTTATGGATTATAAAATGTTAGTTAACAGAGATAATTTGCTTGATGAATATTATGTTCCTTTGAATTTGGTTAAGACTAACACTTTATATAAAGATAATGTTTATCTAGAAGAAGAAACTTTTAAGAATTTTGAATTATTAAAACAAAAAGCTAAAGAATATGGATATTATATAGATATTATGAGTGGATATAGAGATTATAAATATCAAGAGAAGTTATTTAATGAATTAGTAGGTGAAAAGGGTTATAATTATGCGTATAAGTATATTGCTAAACCAGGTAGTTCTGAACATCAGACGGGACTTGCGATAGATTTTGTAGTGTATAAAGATGAACTTTGTTATAAGGAACACGATGTAGAAGATTTGGAAGAGACTAAGTGGGTGCATGAGAATATGCATAATTTTGGATTTATTTTGAGATATCCTAAGGATAAGGAAGAAGTAACTAAGTATAGTTATGAACCTTGGCATATAAGGTATGTAGGTGATATTGCTGCTTATTTATATAGAAATAATTTGACTTTAGAGGAATACTTAAGAAAATAGTTGATAATAAATGAAAGATGGTTATGAATGTTATAATGATCTTTCCTTTTTTTATTTTCAAAGTATATATATTTAAAATAGGAATAAAGAAGTATTGCTATATTAGGTGTGATGTTGTATACTTATATTAGAAAAATAAGGAGGAGGTAAATTATGAATGATAATGATGCTAAATTTACTGTTATAGATGAGAATAATGTGGAAAGAGTTGCTAATGTTATTACTGTTGTTGAAATAGAAGGAATTGAATATATAGTTTATTCTATTGATACAGATAGTGAAAATTGTGATGTACTTGTCTCTAGATTGGTTAAAAATTCTGATGGCAGTGATAGTATTTTAGATATCGAAGATGAAAATGAAAGTGTTAAAGTTAAGGCAATTGTTAAAGAAATATTGAATGTATAGGTGATTTGGATGAATAATCAAGAAGCTAGTATAGAACTATTGCAACAAAAAGCAAAAACTTTAAATATAATAATTAAATCTGCTAGAAGTGAGCTTATAAAAGTATCTAAAGAGATAGGCAAGCAAAAAATCAATTTAATGAAATCTAAGGTTACTAATAAGCTTAAGGATGATGTTTTAAAAATTACAAATTTGTTTAATAGGTTTGGGAATAATATTACTGATAAATTTGGTAGTGTTAAAAAAGTTTTTTGCGATGGAGTTGGTAAGGTTATTTCTTTTGGTGAGAGGACTATTAATTTAAAAAATAATTTAGTTAATAAAGTTAATACGGTAGTAGGTAATGTTAAAAATATTAGTAAAGATAAACTCGAAAGTATTAAAGCATATTTTTTTAATTATTATTTTGATGCATATTTAAGATATTTGGAAGAATCAAAAAAACATCAAAATACTCCTATTCAAGACCAAATAGATAAAAGTGTAGGTATAATAAGGGAAGAAAATAAAATTAATAAGTATAATAGTATGTTTAATACCCCTTTAGCTAATATAGATATAAAGGGCAAAAAAATTGTTTATAATGGTATGGATAAAGCTTTAACTTTTCAAAGCAGAATGATTAATTTTAAGAATAATTCAATTAATAAAGTTAGTAGTTTTGCTGGCAAAATTAAAACTGGTGTAAAAAATAAAATAGATGAAATAAAATATTATATTAGTGAGTTTTTGGAAAAAAAGAGCGAGTATCAAAATACTCCTATTCAAGACCAAATAGATAAAAGTGTAGGTATAATAAGGGAAGAAAATAAAATTAATAAGTATAATAGTATGTTTAATACCCCTTTAGCTAATATAGATATAAAGGTTCAAAAAATTGTTTATGATGGTATAGGTAAAGCTTTAACTTTTCAAAAAAGAGCGATTAATTTTAAAAATAATTCAATTAATAAAATTAATACTGGTGTAAGTAAAGTTAGTAGTTATGTTAAAAATTTTGTTAAAGATAAAGCTGATAAGATTAAAAGTGCTTTTGTCCCAGATATGGAAGAGAGAAAAATGTTAATTCAGCAGTTGGAAGAACAAAAGGCTATGTTGTTGGCAATGAAAGAAGAAAATAGAGAACTTAATCATAGCGGTTTAGTAAGAAAACGTTCTATGGGATTTGTGAATAATACAGGATTACTTTTTATAATTGTTGGAATTCTTTCTGTTTTAGCTGTTTTAGTGGCAATAGTAATTGTTAAATGAGGTTAAATTAATTTAAGTAAACTATAAAATATAGTTTGCTTTTTTATATCTAATATTTATTTTATATTGATTAATAAATCAAAGTATTTAAAATTTTTAAGGATAGTTATTGTGATAATTTGAATTATGTAGTAAAATATTGTTAGATTGTATAAGGAATAGTGGATTTTTATGAGTTTTAAGAAAAAAATTGATTTATTTTTGTTTTATTATGGATGTTTATTTTTGTTAGAATTTAGTTATATGTTACTTACTTTTGATACTATATTGAGATCTTCTTTAATAAATATTATACTTTTTTTAATACCGGTTGCTGGTGTTTTAACTTTAATTACTAGTTTATTTAAAGATAGAGTTAATAAAATACTTGCAATAGTAATATTTGGAATTTTGGGACTATGGTATAATATTTACTATGTGTTTGAAGCAATATTTGATACTTTTTTTTCTTTTGCAGTGTTTAAATTATCTGATCAGGGATTAAAATTTGCTTCTAATGCTATTATTTCTATATTGGAACATTTCTATGGTGTTGTTATTTTATTTGTTCCAATGATTCTTATTATAATTTTTAAAAATAAATTTAATTATAAAAAGATAAATATTAAAGAAGTAGGATTATTATTATCGGTAATTGTAGTTGGAATATCTTTATTTAGTGTTAATGTGTATATGCAAAAAAATGATAAATATGCAGCGTATGATTTATATTTTAATATTAATGATAATAGTTTGAATATTGAGAAATTAGGGGTTATAAGTGCTAGTTTTTTAGATATTCATAGAACTATTTTTGGTTTTAATGAAAAAATTATTGTTGTGGATAATAATGATAGTAATAATAAAGATGATAAGAACAATAATGATGATATATTTGATTATGGATATAATGAAATTGGAATTGATTATAAGGAGCTTTTAAATGAAGTTAGTACTGCAGATTTAAAGACTGTTACTAATTATATGATTAACGATAAGCCTACAAATAAGAATAAGTATACGGGTATATTTAAGGGTAAGAATTTAGTTTATATTACGGCAGAGAGTTTTAGTGAAATTGCGGTATCAGAAGAGTTAACACCTACTTTATATAAACTAGTAAATGGTGGTTTTCATTTTGCTAATTATTATTCTTCAAATAATTTGAGTACTATAGGTGGGGAATTTCAATCTTTGACTGGATTATATGCTGATAGTAGTATTTTGCCTACTTGGAGAAGTGGTAAGAATAGTTTTCCATATGGACTTAGTAATATGTTTGAAAAAGCAGGTTATAATACTTATGCTTATCATAATCATTATTATACTTTTCAGGATAGGAATAAGTATTTGAAAAGTCTTGGCTTTGATAATTTCTTAGGATGTAATAATGGTTTAGAAAAGAGAATGAATTGTAAGTCTTGGCCTGAGAGTGATATAGAGATGATAGATGTTACCGTAGCCGATTATATAGATAGTGAAAAACCATTCTTAGCTTATTATATGACAGTATCTGGGCATTTTGCTTATAATTTTACGGGAAATAAGATGTCTAGAAAAAATAAGGATTTAGTTAAAGATTTACCTTATAGCGATCCAGTTAAGGCTTATCTTGCAACTCAAATAGAATTGGATAGAGCATTAGAATTACTATTAAATAAATTAGAAGAAGCGAATGTTTTAGATGATACTGTTATTGTACTTCTTTGTGATCATTATCCGTATGGACTTACTTTAGATGAGATTAATGAAGTATCTACTTATAAAAGAGATGGTATTGTAGAGATTAATAGTAATAATTTAATTATATGGAATAGCAAAATGAAGAAGGTAGATGTTGATAAGGTGGCTATGAGTATCGATGTTATTCCAACTGTTTATAATTTATTTGGACTTGATTATGATTCTAGACTTTTTATGGGTAAAGATATATTTAGTAATAGTGAGGGAATTGCATTTTTTAAAAATAGAAGTTTTGTAACAGAAAAGGGTACTTATTTAGCTAATTCTAATAAAATGATTAATACTAAAGAAGAGGTTAGTCAAGAGTATATAGATATGATTAATAATATCGTGGCTAATAGAAGAAATATTAGTAAATTGCTTATTAAAAGTGATTATTATAAATTTGTAAGTGAATAGAGAAAACAAGTGTTTTCTCTTTTATTTACGGCGTTTATTTGACAATTAGCACTAAATGTGGTAAAATCTAGTTATATTTGTTTTGGAGGGGATTATTTATGGGAAAAGGTCCATATACTGATGATAAATATCAATTTAAATTTAATTTTATAAATAAGATACCACCTGGAGTTACTTTAGTTTCTAAAAATGTATTTACTGGTGAAGTAAAACATGTTCAAGCTGGAGATAAGGGTATTTCTAAAGTGACGAAAGCGGTTTTTGCTAATTGGTTTCCTTGGATACAAACTAAATATGTATCTTCTTTGTCTAAAACTATTGATTATAAAGAGTTTGGATATGTTACAAGTGATAGAGTAACGTTAATGGTGGATATTGCTTGTGAAGTGAGAATTGTTGATGCAGCTAAGTTTGAATTTGAATCTGCTACTATAAGTGAGCAATTAAAAACAACTATCAATGATGTTGTAAGAAAAGTTATGATTAGTCATTCTGTTAGTGATGTATTAAATAAGAATTTTGATTTGTATTCATTAATTAAACCAAAATTGGATGATTTTAAGAATAAATATGGTCTTGAAATTAGAAGTGTAGAATTACAAAATATAAAACTTCCAGATGGTGTTAAAAAGAGTTATGAGCAAAAATTGACTACAGACGCTGATGTAGAAAGAATTAGAAGAATTGGCCAAGCGAATGCTGAAGCTGAAAGATTTTCATTGGAAAACAAAAAAATATCAAATGAACTTGATGTTGCTAAAAAAGCTGGTGAAAGTAAAGTTGAATTGGATCAATTACAAAGACTTATGGAAATTATTAAAGGTTGTAGTAAGGAAGA
>JAEDMO010000001.1 GCA_016302935.1 Bacilli bacterium
GTGAATCTTCTTTTACAAGACTTCTTCAATGCTATATTCAACCTAAAAAATATGGATTCGAGAAAAGAAGAGCCCACTTGTCTAGTCTTATTGTTTCTGGAAAATTAAGTAGAAGCGAAGCTTTAAAAGTCCTTAGTCAACAACCTTGTTCGGATTTGCAAATAGAAAGTGACATTAATGAGTTTATTAAGAAAATAGATATAAGTAAAGAGAAATTTGATGAAGTTATTAATGATAAGAATTACCATAGCCATTATGACTTTAAAACAGATAAATCAAAGAACATTATTTTCAATAAAATTAGAAGGGTTTTAGGGAAAAAATAATTATGAAAAAAATTATAACTATAGTTGGGGCTAGGCCACAATTTATTAAAGCTGCAATGGTTTCTAGAGAGATAAGAAAAAAATTTAAGGAGATTATTGTTCATACAGGGCAGCATTATGATAGTAATATGTCTGACATATTTTTTAAGCAGTTAAATATTCCAATGCCAGATTATAATTTGGGTGTTGGTTCTGGTACTCATGCGGTACAAACTGGTAATATGCTTATTGAAATTGAAAAAATTTTATTAAAAGAAAAACCTGATTATGTTTTGGTGTATGGAGATACTAATTCTACTTTAGCAGGAGCTCTTGCGGCTTCTAAGTTATTAATTCCTGTAATACACGTTGAAGCAGGGTTAAGATCATTTAATATGAATATGCCTGAAGAACAAAATAGGGTTCTTACTGACCATATTTCTAGTGTGTTATTTTGTCCTACTGATGTTGCAGTTACTAATTTGTTAAAAGAAAACATTAATAATAATGTATTTAATGTTGGAGATGTTATGTGTGATTCAGTTCTTCATTTTTCTAAATTAGCTTGTACTACTATTAATAAAGATAATATTGATTTAACTCCAATATATGATAAAAAGAATATAGATAAATGGTATTTAACTACTATTCATAGAGCAGAAAATACACATGATGAGAAGAATATAAGTAATATTCTTAAGGTATTAAATAATTTGGATAGTATGGTTATCTTCCCAGTGCATCCTAGAATTAGAAATATCATCGATGATTTATATAAAGCTAATCATTATGATAATATTTATTTTGTTGAACCAGTTGATTATTTAACTATGTTATATTTAACTAAGAATGCGATTAAGGTTGTTACAGATTCTGGTGGATTACAAAAAGAATGTTATATATTAGATGTACCTTGTATAACTGTTAGAGATCAAACTGAGTGGGTAGAAACACTTATAGATGGTTATAATGTTTTATCTACTCCTATGTATGATGATTTATATGGTAAGATTATTAATGCTAAAATAGTACATAATGAAAAGGTAAATTACTATGGAGATGGTAATGCTTCAGAAAAGATATGTAATATTTTAAAGAAACTTGATTAATAAAAATAAAACTCATTTAAATTACTTTGATTTGAAAGTATTTAAATTGAGTTTTTTATTATTTAAATTTGATTCTATTTTAATATCCATGCATTAGGTAGGTTACGTCCTCCTTCGCCTTCTTGTGTTGAAGGGGTGCTTATGTATTTACCTTCTGCATACATGACTGAAGAGTTACCTCCATCTAGATTACATGCGTTGTATGCACCATATCTTAATAGGAGGTTTGCCATTTGTTTTGCACTCATTCCAAGTATTCCTTTTCCATATTGTCTTCCGTCTGATACTAGTAATAGTACTATGCCATCTTGTCTTTGAGCTATCGCAGTTCTTTGAGCTTTACCTAGGCCTCCATCACCTTTGAATTGAGCCATTTTGCCATTGATAATTAAGAATGGGCCAAATTCTACGGCATCTACTAAGTTATATTTGTTAATAGCGTCTTCTGGTTCATCTGTTGTTAATATCAATATGTGGTCTTTGTTGAATCCTACTATACCTCCGTTGCCTCCTCCGATTGCTTCATTGTCATAAATTATTTTGCCATCCATAATTACGGCGCCGGTTGGAATTTTTGTTCTGTTTCTACCAAATAAGTAGCCACTGGCATTCATCGCGATTTTAGCATCATAATATTCTGCTATTTCATCTATTTTTTGTTTACCTTTATTAGTTGATGCTACTAGTTCTACTCTTGATGGGTCATATATTACTGCTAAAAAAGCTTTATAACCATCTTCTTCTATTGTTATTATTTTGTATAAATCGTTGTCCTTATCTTTTTTTAATATTTGTTCTTCATAAATGGATGAATATGTGGTTTGTTCTTTTATCTCTCCTATTTTTATAGCAGAGGTATCTATTTTGTTAGTTAACCCTATTACTTCGTTATTTTTAAGAACATCATTTATCATTGAATCTGTATAAAATGTTCTTGCAATATATTTGTGGCTCATCGTTGACATTGCATTAGTTACAAGGAAATCTTTGATAAAAGTAAATGGACCATAGAAAAGGAATAAGCATATTATTGCAAGTGAATCTAATATTATGAATGTTATTACCCATTTTTTTGTTTTCTTTTTCATTTTATCACTACCTTCCTATTATGTAAGGACTATCTATAGTTCCTTCGCCGGATAATGCTATTAAACTGCCATCTAAGTATATTACGGGACGTAGCTTTGATTTTTGATCTATTTTAGAAGTATATAAATTATATTCGCTATTTATTGTGTATAAGATATTATCCATATGGTCAGTAATGGCTAGCATAGTTAATACATCACTGTATGTATTTAGGTATAAATCTCCAACTTGTGGAAGTCCTACATATGTATCTATACTATCTTTATATACTAATCTATAGTCATATTCGTCAGTTTCATATTTTCCAGTATAAAATGGACCTTTTACTAAATATTCTTTGTTTTCTAATGTTTCATAATAATCATTATTTAAGAAGTATCCTATATTATAGTTTTTGGTTGGATTGTAGGTATTGTTTTTAGTTGAAAATATTTTTTCTATTGCTTTTTCTTCTTCTAGTATGTTACCTTCCAAGGCTACTTTAACTGAAGAAGCTGTTTTTGAAATAATACGCCAAGTTCTGCCACTATACTCAAGGTATTCACCTACACCAACATTTATTAGTTTATAGTCATCGTATTCATCTATATAGTATGGTTTTTGTATAGTACCATCACCACTATTTAAAATTAGGTCTCCTTTTATGGTAATTACTGGTCTTATTCCATAGTGATGTTTGTTATATTCAGAGGTAGTATTTATCCCACCTTTATCAAATACATAATATAATTCATTATTTTGGTTAAAATCCATTAGCCAGAAATATGTGTTGTTGTTTAAAAAACCTTCATTGGCACCTGAATTTAGATAATCTTTTAAGTTTAATAAAGTTATTTGATAATCTGATTTTGTAGCCTCACAGGTTACATTTTCTGTACTGGTAACTGTATCTTCACAATATTGTGTGTTTACTAAAATATCAGTATTATTTAGAGTTTTATAAAATAGTGAATATTCATCTATGTTATTTAAATAGTTATATAAATATGAATTTTGATATTCAATATCTTCACCATAAGGCATAAGTGTTTGTATTTCTTCACTAATTAGTACTATATTTTTATCTTTAGTTGTTTTTATAATACGCCATAATCTTCCAGAATAATATACAAAATTATTTTCTACCTGTCCCTTAAAATAATATGTATTATCTTCATTTTTTATAAGACCATTTTCTTTTTGAATGAGAATGTCATCTTCTGGTAGGTATGTTAGTAGATGGTTATAAATTGAAATTGGCTCTGATATTTCGGTATCATCTACTATATTTGCTTCTAATCTATAATAATGTATAAATCTATAACCATATATAATAAAAAGAGAAGCAAGGGATACGATGCTTATGGCTATAAATATTTTGTCTTTTCTAATTACTCTTCTCATAATTCTCCTTTTAAGCTCCAAAATCATTTTGATAACTTATAACACTTGCACTTATTATGCCTTCTACATTTTTAAATTTGTCTAATATTTCGGTATGGTTATCTTTTAATTCTACTTCAAAGGTTGTTTCTATAATATCTTTGGTAACAGATTTACTTTTTAGTTTGTGTTTTGGCAATTTATTAATGTATTTCATTACTTGTTCATCCATATTTAATTCATATTTTACAACAAATAAATACTTGCTATTTTTCTTAAATCCTAGGGAATAACTAACAAAGTATAGTAAGCCTAATGCTACTGATGATATTATGGCGATTAGGTAAAGACCTGCTCCAGACATAATACCAATTGTAATAGCCCAAAACATAAAGGCTGTATCTACTGGTTCTTTAACGGCTGTTCTAAAACGAACGATGGATAATGCTCCGACCATCCCTAATGATAAAGCTAAGTTGGAATTAATTGTTCTGATAATCAACGATGTAACCATACCAAGTAGCATTAAACATAATGCAAATGATTTGGAATAAACTACTCCGTTATATGTTTTTTTATAAACATATATGATAAATAAACCGATGATAAAGGCCGTTATTAATGATAAGGCCATATCCGTTATACTTACTGTGCCCGTAAATTCATTTAAGACACTTTTTTTTATTAAATCTACAAATCCCATTTCTATACTCCTTTATTTTAAATTTCTGCAGGTAGCAAATTTTGAATATGCTTCCCTATTTAATGATACTGTTGATAATATAATAGCTATCATCTCAGGTAATATTTCATTATATTTTACTTCTAAAACTAGATAATCGTCATCTATGACACTAGCATAATTAACACTTTTGTCAAAAAGATCATAATTATACACTCCAGATTTTATTTCGCTATCAAAAGTTATTCTAACTTCTGAAACTGGATATGTATAGGCTAATCTTTTATAATCAACTATTACTGAAGGGGCTAGTTTTTTAGTCTTCATATCGATTATAAATTTTTTTAAGATATCGTTTTTGGATATATCTATATCATCAATATTACCATTTATTATTTTACTACAAATCTCTTTGGTTATCAATACTGATTCTTTACTAGTCATGTTATTATGTTTGTATTTGCATTCTAATCTGATGAAATTGTCATCTTGATTATAGATTCTAATTCTATATTTTTTTCGATATTCTACTCCATCTAATTTTTCGTAGTAAGCGGTATTTTGTGGATCGTCAAAGTAGAGCGATCTTATTTGATATGTATTATCTTCATTATATGAATTTTTATCTATATCCATGATAGTTTTTAATTTTTGTTTTAATATTTCACCAGTGTTTTTGCTGATCATATATTTTATCTCGTGTCTATATTTCATAATAAATCACCAAAATACTTTTTCATTTCAGATTCACTTAATCCAAAGAAAGATTTTGTTTGATTTAACATTATTGGTGTTCTTTTTTTGA
This sequence comes from Bacilli bacterium, assembly GCA_016302935.1. Classification (GTDB taxonomy): domain Bacteria; phylum Bacillota_I; class Bacilli_A; order RF39; family UBA660; genus JAEDMO01. The sequence continues at coordinate 5,353 of JAEDMO010000001.1, forward strand.
TATAGTTCCTTAATCTGTTTACATTGTCTTCCCAATTTTCCATAGTTATATTCCATCTTTCACAATTTCTAGGCATTTCTTTTTTATATATTTGATATAATTCTTCTAATTTTTTGCTTAGTTTTTCATAAGTCCATATGTTGTTTAGGTTGTAGGATAATCTTTCTACATATCTTTTTTTGAATTCATTATTTTTCATTAAATTTCTTAATACTGTGGTAGGTATTTGAAGTCTACTCATTGGGGTTGCACTAGTTGAAAATATATAGTAATTTTTAGTTACATTAAACATCGCCCAATCTAAGTCGTAGAAGATAGCTCGCATTTTTCCATCATTAATATCCGGATGAGAATAAAATCTAGCATTTACTATATCGTTATTGGTGGTGTATGTTTCGGCAATCCAAAAATCTATTATGCTATCTATATCTATTTTTGTTTTTATGTATTCGTAATTTTTTTGATCTGCCATATTATGGTTACTTAGATAGTTAACTATTTCTTTATACCAAGTGGTGCTTCCACATGTGACATTATTATCTATCCTTGTGATGTTTACTTTATCTTCAGATACATTATAGTGGTTTGCTATAAATTCTGATTCTATTTTTTCTCTAATATTATATATTCCCCAGTATGTTCCATTAATATATAGTATGATTGTTTTATACGCTTGAACTTCTACTGTTTCTAGTTCTTCTAATGTTGAGGTCATAAAAATATCAGCGAAAGCTGCATATTCATAATCTGTTGATGCACTTCTTAAAACCAAGGTATCAAATGAAGAAAAGTCTCTGTTATTAAAAACTTGGTAATTTAATTTACTAGCACCATATTCGCTTCTAAACTTTAATTGAAAGCTTTTTTTGGGTAATCCTCTAGTAGTGCCTCCGAATAGTTTTATTCCACATGGAATGCTGAATGAACTATTTTCTTCAAATAGTTCCGCGTATGCTGTTCTTTCTACTTCCCCACTATAGGTATTACTTTGAATTCTATTAAAATCTGATTGTTTTAATGATAAAGATAAAACTGGCAGAGTATGATTTTCATTTATTATGTATGATGAGGTAACTACCTCGCTCGGTAATTTATTATCTTCATAGCTTACTACTTTTAAAACACTAGTCTTGTTTAAAAAAATGGGACTGTTATATTTTTTAGATGATCTATTTGGAATGCTTCCATCTAACGTATAATATATTGTCCCATTACCTTTTATTTCTATGCTAATATTTTGTACATCATTATATATTCCAGGAGCTACATTAATAATTGGTGTGTATGCTATTTGGTTTGTCCCGTTTTTGTTTTGGCTTTTTGGGGTGGGATTGCTGAAATAATATATTCCCGATTTTGTTCCTCTTCCCATACTGTAGCCAAGAGGAACATTAGCAATGAAAATAGAATCTATTATTTTGTTATCTTTGGTTAAGTAAAGGCTTTCTATTTCAGATAATTTAAAATTTGTATGTTTGTACGTATTATTGGATAAGTTGGTATCCCCAGAAGCCATTACTACATAGTACCCTCCAGGTTTTAGTGAAACATCTGGAAGATTATACATCGTTTTTAGATTATCGTTTGTGGTTAGATAGTAATCTTTTAGATTGATTGTTTTTTGTGTGTTATTTTTTAATTCTATCCAGTCGTAGTAATTACCTCCATTTTGAGGTAGGTACTCATTATTTTGGTTCATAACTTCACTAATAATTAAATCGTTAGGATTGGTTAGATTTTTTTCATTAAAATTTTTTATACCACTGTTATTATTAGGGTAGCCGGGAGTTATATTATTGCTTATGTAATACTCTTCATTTTCATATATTAAGGCCATACCATTGGCTACTTGGTCATATTCTACTATATCTACTATTTTGTTGCCATTACTTAATACTACTTCTCCAGTTTTTTCGGTTAATTTAAATCCAGTATAATTGTTTGAAACGCTACTTGTTGCAGTATAAAAAACATATACTTCTCCACTTTTTAGTGATATATCTGGTAATTTATAAGTAAATGGATGCTTAGTTGAATTTGATAGACTGTAAGTTTTTAGGTTAACTGTATTTTTGGATATATTAATTATTTCGATATATCCTTCTAATTTACCGTTTTCATTTATGAAATTTCCTTTATTTCTTGGTAATATTTCATTTATTTTTATTTTATTTTCTTCGCTTTTTAGGCTATTTATATAATTTTCATAGCCTTGTTTTGTGTTAGGAAAACCTGGGGTTGGTAAATCTGATGTATATAGATTGCCGTTTAGATCCCTAGCGATTGTTTCGTTTTTATCAAGAGGCGTTACGGTAATGGCATCTATTACTTTACCATTAGCTTTGGTTAATACAAGCGTTTCTCCACCTTTTGAACTTAATCTAAAGTTAGCGTATAATCCTTCTTTTTTTTCACCGCATAGATTTATTATCAAATATTCTTTGGCTTTTATAATTGTTTCTGGAAATACCCATTTTATTTTACTTTTATCGTCAGATAATCCATAATTTTTTAAGTTAATGTCATAATTATTCCCATTATAAAGTTCAACCCAATCATATTGGTTGCCATCTACATCGGCATATGTTCCTTTATTAGAAGACATGATTTCATTAATTATTAATTTGTTAATCTTTGATTCGCCATCGGGTTCATTTTCTTTAATCGTCAATTTTTTATTTGTATCAGTATCAATTGCTATTCCCACTATTATACCTAACACCACAACAGATAGGCATATTATGATAAAATGTAGGTTGTTTTTTAAAAATTTTGTATTCATATAATTCCTCCTTACATTCTATTCTTACTTTATAATATTATCACAATGTGACATTTTTTTCAAGGTGAATAGAAAAAAAGTCCTAAATTTTAGGATTTATAGATGACTTTCTTTTTATTTTCTTCTTGTAGTCTAGCAAGATAATCTTTTTTTACTGTTATTGCAGAATGTATTAGTTTGTGGTCTTTATCATATTCTAAAATACTACTTCTTACTGACTCTTCTTCTGTTTCAACTTCGTTATCATTTTCATCATAGTAAAATATGCAAGTGTATTCCCCGCCATTGGGAGTAGGTCCTTTAATTTCTTTCATGTTATCTTTTATTCCTTTCTTTTATTCAATTTTGCTAATTATTTTTTTGAAAAATTAGGTTGGACTACTTCACTTAAAAATATATCATGAATAATTTTTGCTCTGTTTGGATATTTTTGGTTAAATTTTTCAAATCCATTACGTTCTATATAAGCTAGAGAATCAGCGTAATCTTCAATTAATAATCCACGTTTTTGAAAATGATCTTGCCCGTAACTATAGTTGCTTCCTTCTTTATGTGGTATCCAAGAATTGTCTGCATTTACAGCCTCCGGCCAATATTGACTACTTGATATCCAATGTTGAGGGTCTGCGAGGTGACCCATTTCGTGTAACACTGATCCGTAATGAAATTTGTTATTAACTACCTCATTTGCATTATATAATACGATGGTTTTCTCCTTTTGATAAGATGCTGCATATACATTGATTCTTTGCTCAAGCTTGCCAGTAATAACGACATTAATCAATCCTGTTTTATTGTATATTGCTGGGTATTTATTTTTTAAATATTCAAACACCGCCATTTGTTCTTTTAAAAATGTGTAATCAGCATCAACCATTGATTCGTCAATATAATACATAACACCATGCCCATACTTATCAATATCAGAACTTTCATAATATGTGTAGTATTTATTTGTACTGGATGGATTTTCTATTTTAAACGTTGTTTCGTTTATAGTTACTTCATTTATATTTGCTGCATTAAATCTTGATTCTACCATTAAATAAGTTAATGCTTTGTTGATATCTTCTGGCTCAACAGTTATGATAGTTTTATTGCCATAGTAATCACTATATTCAAATTCTACTGTTTTTTTGTTGTTAATGCAATTCTGAAAGAATTCAAGATATGATGGATTTTGACTAATTAATCTTTTTATTCTTTCTACATTAAACGACATACTATCTGAAGTTTTTGTTTCTTCTATATTATCATAGGTGCCGTACGGAAATGCAATAGTCTTGGCCTCACAATATTCTTCAATAACTTTGTTAACTTCCATTTTGATAATTTTATCTTTTACTTTAATATATACTTCTTGGGCTCCTGTTAAAACTGCTGACCATAAGAAACCAATTATAAAGGCTTTCCCTGCTTCGTCATTTAATTTATCCATATCTATAGGTTCCCCTAATATGAACGCTGATGCACCGGCATTCATATATGTCTGCAAGGATTCTCCAACTCCTGCTTTTAACATTTTACTTAATGTATGTGCACTATCGCTATTTAAATATGGAATATTTCCCAATAATCTTGTCACAGCATAATATGAAGCACCAATAGCCAGTCCATAAACACTCGACTCTACTAGTCCATGTCCATTGATTAATGCTTGGTTTTTAGCGTTTCCTGCAGCACTTGCACCGCCTAATACTTGTGCAACCGTAGCTCCTGCTGCTGGGGTTGCTACAGCACTCACCAATATAGATGCCGCAATTGTCGGCGTCATTCCTCCTATGGTGTTGCCTACATTATATCCCCCTTTTACCCAATTAGTATCTTTTATTGCTTCTAGTATATACATTTGAGCATATTGGTTTTGAGATATTATACCTTCTGTAGCAAACACATTAACTATTCCATCAGCAAAATTATCTATGCCATCAATTACCCCCTTACCCGTACCTGTTAGTGTGGAAAGAGCATTTTCATTTATTTTTCCATCTGAATCTGTTATTAATGAAAGAAAATTGTCTGCTTCTATTTTCCCAGCATTTCTGTTTAATCTATCTTGTATGTCTCTTATATAATTATCTGCTGCAAATGGGTTTTTGGTTTCACATAAATAGCAATACATATTTTTTTCTGATTCAGTCAGCGTTCCGCTTGGATATTTTCTTTCTAAATCAAAGGTATAGTGACTATCAAAATATGCAATTTTTTTATCATTTTCTCTTTTCTTTACCCATTCTTGAAATTCTTTGGTTTCCATAATTTCTAAATATGGTAGTTCCTTTTTTTGTTGAATTGCTAAATATCTTTGCATTTTTAATTCATTGCTTGATATATATAATTCATCCTTTTTTTTCAAATATTCTTCATATGTCATTCCTACAATCTCTTCATATTGAGCTTCAAAATTTTTTTTATAACCTGCTTCTACTGCTTTGATTGTCTCATTTACCTCTGCTTCCCATTTAGTTTCATCAAATTCATAGTTTTCATCAAAACACTTATTTGGATCTAATCGGGCAATTCTTTCGTATAAATATTCTTCTGGTGTCATATAGTAAGGATTTAAAGGTTCCGTTCTTACAAGGCCGTATTCTTCTCCATGTTTTAAAAAATTTTGATGTTTTTCTATTAAATCTTTATATTCATTATCAATTTGAGATATCGTTTTATCTAGCGTTTCTATATATTCATCTGCAAATAACATTTCATTTGCAACTGTATTTGAATTATTATTATAACTTTCATAATCTACTTCTATATTGTATTCATCTGGAATTGCTATGTCTTTAATTTTTGTTACATTTTGACTGTTTATATTACTAGATGAGTCTTTTTTTAGATTAAATTTAGATGTATCTACATTAAAATTAAATTGAGACATGTTAATTTACACCTTCTTTCTTAATTTGTTGTTAATCTTGAAAATTGTTAGTATTTTAAGGCTTTCCGACTTATTTTATAAGTTCATTCTAAAACTTGCAATTTAATATTGAAGTCTGCTGAAAAATTCTTTTCTATATTTATTATGGTATTATAGATTTTTTTGCTGTAGAAATAATGTTGACTATAATCAATAGCACTCTTTTGTTCAATAATTATCGTAATTTGATGATAGTTCTGTATTTAATGTATAATCTAATTTTTTTTAATATTATATTCATCCACTACTATTAATTTTTCATTAACATTTTGTTTTTCTTTGTTTAACTAATACCTCATTATTAATAGAAATGATACCAAGCATATATTATAACGCTTCTTCGAAAAGGCGATATTATTATATTCATTAAACCTTGTTTTAAATAACTATTCCTATTTTCAAATTGCTGTCTTAACTGGGTATAAAAAATTGCAAATTATTAGATTTTCTAATCAGCTAAAAGAAAAGGATATTGATTCTATAATAGTTCGCGGTTTAACTAATAGACCTTCTAATAATTCACTTTCCACCAAAGAATTTGAATTTATTAAGAACTTTAAGAATAAATATCCAGTTATTAGTATATCACAATTTCAAGATATTTATCATGAAGATGTTATTTGAAATCCAAAAATGAAAAATAATTTTTTAATTGTGCTTTTATTTTATATATTATCTTTTAACTAGTGTTTTAACAATAGCATGGTTTATAGTACCACTGATAGTTTTTGTAGGTTCACCATACTTTTTGTCATACTTGACTATCCACTGTAGTAAGTCATCAAATTTTTTATATTCTTCTTTTTGTTTTTGTCTTGTACTAGATGAATAGCCTCTAGTGGAACTTGAGCCTATTTCTAAGGTAACTATTTTTATATTTTTATTTACTGGATTATAATATTCTTTATGTTTATCAATATCATTATATATTAATAATGGGTCTCCATTATAAGTTAAACGGCCATAAAAGTCACTGAAGATAAATCCTGATGCTACTTCTGTTGCATAATCTGATAGGCTTCCTTCTCCGCCTCCTCTTAATTCTTTTTCTTCGTTTATTTTGCTATATCCTATGTGTTTTCTAATGGCATCTCTAAAATGAGCGGATTTACTGGTTTTGTTTTTCTCATCATATAATTTACCACCATATACTCCTTTTCCTGATTGGTGATAATCTATTAGGTATGAAGCAGTAGGAATATATTTATTTAAAACTGCCATTACGGCTTGGGTTTCAGATTCACTTCCTAAATATGGCCCACAGTAGTGTGAATATGAAGGTTTTTCTTCATATCTTGAGTGGCTGTTGCCAAATTTATATTGCATCGCATTAGAGGTAGGAAAATTTCTTCCTATATCAACATAGTTGGCGTTGGCTTTTAGACTATATTTTCCGTTTATTACCATTTCACGTCCATCTGGATTAACACAAGGAATTGCTACAAATTTATAATCGGTTAATATTTTTTTAGCATTTTCTTCTGTTTCTGCTTTTCTTACTAGGTCGCTTAATCCTTTTAATATATATGATGGTCCGGCGGTTTCTCTAGCGTGAACTCCTCCTGTTAAAATTATTGTTTTACTGCCAGTACCTACTTCTAGTAGATATATTTTTCTTCCTTGTTCACTATAGCCTGCGATATATGTTTTGACCATACTATGTCTGGTTAGATTTTCAACAAAGTTATCAATATCTTTGTATGAATAATACTTGCTTATATCATAGTCAATATCTTCGTAAGTTCCACTTGATACTACTTCTTTAAATGTTTTATTTTTTGTACTTTGATATTCATTTGTAGGCATTCCCTTGGCTAAAAATTCACCTTCAGTCGTTTGTTCATTCATTTTTTCAATCGATTCAGCAGCGTAGGTTATATTTGATTCGTTGTTTAGAATTTGACTTATGGCATTTTTATACATTGAACTAACATTTTCTACTGTAATTGGTATGACATTCCAATTATATTTTAATTCATTATCTTCTATTTCAATAAATGGTAAGTTATTAATTTTGACTTTCGTAGCAGTTGTTTCACTCGATATCCCATTGTTTATTGCTTTTGTTTTGTTTTGAATATCAGTTAACCCTTCTATTTGCTGAGCTATATTAGCTCCTATTTGAATAATTATTGAATCCATGCTACAACCAGTTCCTGTAGCATTACTTTGAGCTTTTGATAATATATCCAATGTTTCTTTTATTTTATTTATAGATTTTTGGCAATCATCACTGTTATATATTAAATACTTATTTTTATATGGTATATCATTTTGCTCTAAAATTGTATCTAATTTGATAAAATAATTATTATTAATTTCTGTACAACTAAGTATAGTATCTTCTAAAGCGTTTACTTTTTTACGATCATTAGTAATATATTCTATGAATGTTTTTATATTATCATCATTCCAATAACTTTCTACTTTTTCAGCGTTTATATATATCTGTTCTTGACCTTCTATGTATGAATTAATCTTACTTTTTAGGTTTTTATTTTCTTCTATTGAAGATTGTATATTTATACGAAAAGATATCATAATATGCCTCCTGTACTGATAGAGTTATTGCTTTTTTCTAGTTCAGATAATTCGGTTAATCTAGCTATTTCTTGCTCTATTTGGGGCATAGCATTGCTAATGGCATTAATATCTGCTTCTATATTTTGTTTGATATTAGTTAGTTCTTTGTTCTTATATAACTCTCCGTTAATATTTAAGCCTATTTCATTTAATTTTTTTATGCTTTCAATATTACTTGCACATACTTGTAAACAACTCTGAACTATTTGTAATTTGTCTATTAATTGTTTTAATTTGTTTATTTCTTCTTCCATCAAAAATCCTCCTGTTTTTAAACAAACGCTAATATTTTATTAGCATTTATTTAAAAACAACAATATGTTATTGTTGTTTTTTTCTTAATGGTTACTTACACCGCTTCCTATATTTGTAGCAGCTTGTCCCATTTCACCTGATGCTGTAGTATCCGCTTCACTATAACCAGTATCTGTGTGTTGATCTACATATTCCATTAAGTCATCGATATCCGTATTTAACCTTTTTATTGTTTCTCCTACAGCTTCAATAAATTGATCAATACTTGCTGTTTGATTTCCAAAGAAAGCTTGGCAAGATTCATATTCACTGTATATGTTTTTAATGCCTGTTTCAATTTCAGTTTTATATTCTGTTAAAGCTGTTTCTATTAATGCTCCACCGCCGGTTACAATCCCCAATTTTTCTCCAGCAAATTTATTTTCATTTAATTTAACAACACTCTTCATATCAATCAAATTAATGGCGGGAGCAGTAAAATCATAATTTACGGTTGCTACTGAGGTATCGATTCTATTATTATTTTGAAATTCTTGCCATGCATTTGCTAAATTCACAATCGTTTGAATCATGTTAGTAACTAATCCTGTGGTCTTGTCATATAATGTGTTTATACGATCTGCGATTGTTTTTTCATATGCTTGTTCGTCGACCCCTTTCCAATTATTTTGCATTACTTTTGGAATGTTAGGCCACCCATGTGAAATTGTTTCTCCTACTTTTTCATAGCTGTTAGCTATATCTTGCATTAGTTCTTGAATTTTCTCTGGTTGATAACCGATAAATCCATTCATTTTTTTCCTCCTTTTCTAAAATTGGTTTGAGTTTGCAGAATCTAAATTGGCTTTTACTGTATCATCTTGTTCTTTATAACTCTTCACAACTTCTTCAATAGTAATATAGTAGTTAATATTATTATTATCAATCATCTTGGTATATTTGAATTCATTAGAAATTTTATTTGTTATGAATGACAAATCATTACCCTCATAACAACTCTCTAATACTTTGATTTGCTTATTTAATTCCATTTCTAAATCTTCTACTAATATCTGTTGTCCTTCTATTTTTGTTTGGATTTCTTCCATACCTTCGTAATTTATTCCTCGAATACTTATCACCCTTTCTGCATACTCATTACCTTTATTGTAATTTTATTACATTCATATTAATAAGTCAAGAAAATTGTGTATAATTTACATCAATTAAATGAGAATTATCCTACTTCCATTAACTATTTCGGTATCTCTAATGATAACATCTGATTGATAGGTTTTCCCACTTGAAGTATCGATGATAATGTGGGTATTAATTGGATCAAATGATATATCTTGTAATTCGCTTATAGATTTTGATAATAGAATAGTTAATTGACCTATTCTAATGTTAATAGGAATATATATATTATATTCTTCTTGTATTGTTGGCACATATACCTTTACTAATATTTTATTCTTCATCAGTATTTTCCTCCTCTTCGGTCACTAATTTTATTAATGTACCACTAGCATTTTTAATTATCCATGCATAATTGCTATCTATTTGTTCTTTATACTTCTTACTTACATCATTGATTTTAATATTAATTTGGTCAATAATACCATTACCTATCCATATTCCATTAGCATTATTAATTATTTCGTTATACCAACTTTCAAAAGCAACTTTCTTTATTTTAAAACTTGAATCTATGTATATTATAGTTACATTTTTAATTAGCTTGATTTTGTTGATAAATTTGTTAAAGTCGTTTGTATTAATATTTAATTTAAACTTTTCTAGGCCGATTATCATTATTACTACTTCATATTGAGTGTTAACTATTTTTTGTTCGATAAAATTATCTATATTTTTTATGGTTTCATCAAAGTTTGTGGTGTAATAATTGTTGAAGTTGTTTTTAATACTATTTAAGGCTTCTTCAGCATCTAATGCTATGCTGATGGTATTACCCGTTTTTTTAAACATATTAGTAATGTTTTTTGCTATACCGAGGCAATCTTCTATTTGATTAGATGCTATTAATGTTCCTTTATCTTTCTTGAAATTATATGTATATATATTTAATTCTTCTTTATCAATGCCTAATGGTATGTTTTTGATAGTTATATTGTCACTGGTTACCATATTAGGAGTTATCTTTTCTGGCAATACTGGTATTTTAATGGCTTTATATGTGTTTGCTTCTGATAATTTTTTAGATAATGTAGTTATGAATTCTACTAATTTATTTTCTTCAGTTATTTTAGCTGTTTGGAACTCATATGCTAGATCTTTTTTAAATATACCTCGTCCAACAAAATCGCTAGGATAAACATTACCTATTTTGCCTAAAATGTTGATATAATCATTTTTATCATTCATATCTAGTGCATAAACATTACCAAAATTTCTTGTTAAGCGGCTAAACATACCAGTAGTACTATTAGCGGTGATGACCATTAAAATGCCATATCTTTTACCATCTCTGGATATTTTGGTTATTAATTCCTCATATTGACTATACGATTCTTTTAAAGCATCATAATTATTAATTACTACGACGTATATTGGCAATTTATTACCACTGTTTTGACAATATGTTTCATAATCTCCATTATAATCTACAAATAATTTTTTTCTTGATTGAATTTCATCTTCTATCATTGATAACATTTTATTTATTTTTTCATTTTCGTTTGAAAAGCAAATGTCTCCTACATGAGGTAGTTTAGAGAATATTCTTAACGATTCCGAACCAAAGTCAAATATATAGAAATTGATTTCTTCCGTTTTATATGAAGTACATGTTGAATATATTAATGCTTTTATAAACATTTCTCTGCCAACACCGGATAACCCATATACTAAAGTATTACCTTCAGTATCTAAATTTATCGCTACTAAATCTTGTCTTTGATTTGATGGGTCATCATATTCTCCTATAATAGCAGTTATTTTGTTTGTAGGTGTGAATTTATATTTTTTTATTAATTCATCAATATAGATATCTTTTGGGATATTATCTAGCCATAATCTTCTAGCAAATGTATTTTCTCTTGTAGCAATGTTAGTTATATATTTGAGTATATTGGATAGTTCATCTCCTTGCGAGATTACCCTTTGTTTGCTGTTGTCCGCAATGTCTACTTGTTTGATGATATCTCCTGTATTATCAACAAACATTATTGAACGATCTATCTCTTGAGTAACCACATCCTTGGGTATGTATGGGCTTCCGCTGTAACCTGATTGACCCAAAACAAGCATTTCGTTGTAACCAACCTGAAGATAGAAGCGACCAACGTTAGTTAATTCGGCTGCATTAGGACATTTTATCATTTCATTGCTGTCTGCTTTGTCTTGAACTTTTAAACATACCCTAAATTTACTGTTACTCCAAATTTGATCATTAACTACACCACTTGGCTTTTGGGTTGCCAAAATCAAGTGCACTCCTAATGATCTACCGATGCGGGCAGTACTAATTAAATTGTCCATAAATTCTGGCTGTTGCGATTTTAATTCTGCGAATTCATCACATATTATAAACAAATGAGGGATAGGACTTTTTATTTTGTTTTCACGGTATAATTTTTGATATTTATATATATCCATGGTACTTTCACCTAATTCATCCCTTGCTTCATTAAAACTTTGTTGTCTTCTTTTTAATTCGCTATCGATACTAACTAGTGTACGATTTAATTCCGTTTTATCTAGATTAGTTATTGTTCCTGATAAATGAGGTAATTTTATATTATTTTTTTTGTTTTCAAAAGCCCCCGCTAAACCTCCTCCTTTATAATCAATTAAAATAAAAGATACTTCATTAGGACTATAATTGACTGCCATTGATAAGATATATGTGATAATAAACTCTGATTTGCCACTGCCAGTAGTACCAGCAATTAATCCATGTGGTCCATGCATTTTTTCATGCAAATCTAAATAAATAATATCATTAGTATCATTCACGCCAATAGGTGCCCTTAAATACTTGGTAGGATTGTTAATCCGCCATCTGTTCATAGCATTTAGTTGCTCTATTTTACCTATTTTATACATATCTAAAAAACTTAGAAAACTAGGTAAATTTCTTTTATCTAACTCAAACGCTATAGGGATGTTAGCCAGTATTTGAGCGCATTCTTGCATATCAAAATTGTTTCTTATTTCGTCTTGAAATGATTGCTGATAACTATTATTAATACTTGTTGATAAAACAGTTGATGAAGAACTTCCAATATTTATAAACGTTTCGCATTCGCTTGGCATTTTTCCAAGTCTACTTTCTTTAACAATAAAACTAAATCCATAATTGTTTTTTTCGGCTAATATTTTTTCTGTAATTCCTAATTTACGAATATTCAGATAATCATCTGTTAAGATTAAATAATATGGTAAATAAGTATTAGATTCTTCGCCATCTTCGTTTTCTACATTGTCAGAAGAAGATTGGTTTTGTTCTATTCTTTTTGCTAATCTTGCTTCAAGATATGAACCTATTTTTTTATATTCTTCATCGTTAGTGGCAAAAAATCTCAATTCCTTATCATTACTAAAACAATGGGGTAACATTTTTATATATTCCCAATTATTTTCGTTTGCTTCGTTTGTTAAGACTACTAATTTTAAATCATCATAACTATGATAGGTAATTAATTGTAATAATATATTATTTATAAATGGTGTTATTTTGTCTTGTATTCCCATAATCGCTGTTACTTTTTTGTTGTAAAACGAAAAGCCAATAGGGACGCGATATAATGTCTTATATTCGTTTATCATATCTTCCGCTGTTTTCTTTAGGGGATCTTCTTCTATAATAAATTCATCTTCACTAAAATTAATATTAGCATCCAAAGGAATATCTCCAATACCTATATTTACTGTTAGAAAGTCTTGTTGAGATATTTTTCTTTCCCATAAAGTACGTTTTCTATTTTTAATAATGTCATAGCATTCTTCTAAGGATAATAAATTTTCTTTTAGTATTTGGCGTTGATTAATTGTTTCTAAGTCTAATAGACGTTTCTTTTCCTTCAGATATACATTATATTTTTCTACTCTTCCTTTTTCTTTCTTTTTCAATTGCTTTCTACGGTAACGTTTAGTTAAATTAGGCCACAATAATATGCTTAATAGCATTGCAAAGGCAATGGTTATGCTACTCCATGAATTTGCTAAAGTCGCTGTTTTGTTTATTAATTTAGTAATGACATTAGCAAGGCTAACAATTGATATTGCTCCCATAGTTAACATTGGACCCGCTACTAATATAAACGGTACTTCTTCTTCCTTGAACGGAGATGGAGGAGGTGCTATAGTTAATTCATATGTTTTAATAAATCTTCTTAATCTTGGTGTTTTAAAAAAATAATCTTCTTCGTCATAATAGTCTTCTTCATTTACTTCCGTATCATTTTGATTAATGATTGGTATGTCCACCGGAGATATTGCTGACATGTTTAATCTTATTTGATTATTAGGATTATTTATAATTAGCATTTTATTGATAATGGTGAGGCTTAGCCCCATTATAAAAATAGTATCTCCATTTTTTATAGGAGTTATTTTTTTATTTACTCGGTCATTGTTTAAATATACTACGGAGTTATCACTTATTGTTAATATCAAACCATTGTTTTTATATGATAACGATGCATAATTGGGACTGATATAGCTATTGTTATAAATTATGTTGGCTTCGCTGTTATTCCCTATAACTATGTCTGCATTATCATTTATTTGATATAGTTTCATGGTAGTATCATAGCTACTTAAAGTATATATTAAATAGTTATTTTTATTATTTGCAAAAGTATAAAATTGTTCATTTTCTAACTTCTTACTTTCTATATATTTTTGTCCCTCTATTATTTTATTTTCCTTGTTGCTCAATAAATACCAAGCATTATCGAGAGCTTCAATATTTATTAGTTTGTTATTATTTGAATCGACAATCCAAAAACTTCCTTCTATTTTACTGGGCAAATCAGTATATTTTAATTTATCTGCATACAAGGTTACTATTTTCATATTGTCATCACCTCTATCTTAATAATAATTTTACCATAATAATTTTAAGTTTTCAACGGGATATTAATTTTAAAAAAAAAAACCTAAAATTTTAGGTCTTATTTAACATATGGTATTAAGGCCATAAATCTAGCTCTTTTTACTTCCATAGCTACATGTCTTTGATGTTTTGCACAGGTACCAGTTACTCTTCTTGGTAGTATTTTACCAGTATCTAAATTAATATATTTACTTATTATTGCAACATCTTTATAGTTTACTGTTTTTCCAGCACACATATGACATATTTTTTTTCTTTTTTTATGAAACTCTGCCATAAATCCTCCTTTTTAAAAAGGTAAATCGTCATCACTTAAATCGATTGATTGCCCAAAACTTTCAAATGGGTCTTTGCTTACATCAACAGTTTCGTTTTGCTTTGATGGTTCATCTATAGGTGCATAAGTATTTGGAGTATCTACCATATTATCAAATGGATTGCTACTATTATTTACATTAGTATTTGATCCTTTTGATTCTAGAAATTGAACACTTAAAGCGACTACTTCAGTGACGTATACTTTTTTACCTTCATTATTATCATAATTTCTTGTTTGAATTCTTCCTTCGACAGCTACTAAACGACCTTTTGTTAGGTATTTAGCAACATTTTCGGCTTGTTTATCCCAGATAACAACGTTAATAAAGTCTGCTTCTCTTTCACCATTTTGATTAGTAAATGTTCTATTTACTGCAACAGTGATTTGAGTTACGGCTCTATTTGATCCTGTATATCTTAATTCTGGATCTTTAGTTAATCTTCCTATTAATATTACTTTATTCATACTATCTCCTATTTATCTAGATTAATTATTAGATGACGAATAACATTTTCATTAATTCTAGCAATACGATCAAATTCTTTGATTGCTTTATCATTTTCTGCTTCAATGTTATATAGATAATAATAACCTGATTTGTATTTCTTTATTTCATAGGCTAATTCTTTTTGTCCTAGTTCTTTTGATAAAGTGATAGTAGCTTTATTGTTAGTAAATATTTTTTCTAAATCACTTACTGTTTTTTTTAATACTTCACTTTCTAAATTAGGTTGAACTATAAACATAATTTCATATTTTTTCACAGTTTTACACCTCCTTTTGGTCTTATCGGCTCATTTTTGAGCAAGGAGCTTTGCGCTCGGTAATATTATAACAAACTGTTTTCAAGAAGTAAATGATTTTTTTAATTATTTTGTTATATGTTATGTTTTTTTTATTATTTTATGCCTTTAGCTATAATTTTATGGTGTTTACTTGCTTACATTAAATCTAAAATAACATATGTCACCATCTTGCATTAGGTAATCCTTTCCTTCTAGACGGACTTTCCCTGCTTCTTTTACGGCTTTTTCTGTTTTATATTGGACTAAGTCACTATAACTCATTATTTCTGCTTTAATAAAGCCTTTTTCAAAATCTGAATGAATAATTCCTGCACATTCTTTGGCATTCATTCCTTTTTTAAAAGTCCAAGCACGGCATTCGTCACTACCTGCAGTAAAGTATGTGGCTAGTCCTAATAGTGAATAGGTTTTTTTTACCAATTGATCGAGTCCGCTTTCGGCAATACCTAATTCGTTTAAAAATATTTCTTTTTCGTCGTCTGGTAATTCTGATAATTCGCTTTCTATTTTAGCGCATACCATTATGGCTTCGCTTTTTTCATTTTTAGCATATTCCATTACTTGGTCAACATAGGAGTTCCCTTTGTTATTTATGTCTATTTCTTTAACGTTGGCAACATAGATTATTGGTTTTTCCGTAATTAAATTAAATGATGATATTATTTTTTTTTCTTCTTCATCTATTAACAATTTTCTAACAGGAATGTTTTGTTCTAATGATTCTTTTATTTTATTTAGAAGATTTAATTCTCTCAATTCTTCTTTATTATTGGTCATTTTGGCTTTTTTGCCTATTTTATTTATTCTGTTTTGAATTATTTCTAGGTCGGATAGTATTAATTCTACGTTAATTACTTCAATATCTTTTATTGGGTCTACCTTACCATCTACGTGAATAATATTTTCATCATCAAAGCAACGAACTACTTCAACTATGGCATCTACTTGTCTTATGTGTGATAGAAATTTATTGCCTAATCCTTCTCCTTCTGAAGCTCCTTTAACAAGACCTGCAATATCTGTAAATTCAAATGATGTAGGTATAGTTCTTTCTGGTGAATATATATTTTCTAAGGTTTGTAATCTAATGTCTGGTACGATTACTACACCAACGTTAGGATCAATTGTAGCAAAAGGATAGTTAGCTGCTAAAATATTTTTTTTGGTTATAGCATTAAATAGTGTCGATTTACCAACGTTTGGTAGTCCAACGATACCGGCTGTTAAACTCATATTTTCATCTTCTTTCTTGTTTATTATAAAAAACCTTCGTTATGGAATATTATTCACACACATTTTAAGAAGGTTTATTTTTTTATTTATAGCATTGGGCTTACACCAGGACCTATTGGTAGGCCGATGATATAAAATCCTAGGATTATTACTAACCAAAGAATGGCAAAGGCGATAGTGTAAGGTGCCATTAGACTCATCGCATCGGTTAGAGTAATTGTTTGTTCTTTTTTTTGGTTATATATTTGTAAGAATCCAATTAATAATACGAAATAGCTAAATAGGGGAGTTATTCCTTTTACTGATGAATCGGCCGCTCTAAAGACTGCTGTAGCAAATTCTGGTGTCATAGAACTGGTCATAAACATCGGTACTATTACTGGGGCTAATATTGCCCATTTAGTTGATGCTACTGGTACAAAAATTGTACAGATTGCTATTATAATAAAGCTTATGATGATCAGTAGCAGGCCAGTTAGTTCTAGGTTGCCGATGGCTTCTGCAAGTGATGCTGTTATGAATATACCGATGTTGCTTTTTTTAAATATTGATATTAATTGAGCTGCAAAGAATATTAGTACTAGGATAGAGGATATATCAGTTAAATAGTATCCCATTGCATCAACAAAATCTTTATTATTTTTGATCGTTTTTACTCTTAATCCATATATTAGACCAGCAATCATTAGATAAGTGCTTATTATAAAGACAATTCCTTGGCTAAAGTAAGAATTAGCTCCAAATAATTGATCTACGTAAGATGTATCTTTTAGATATAGGAATAATCCAGAGAAGGGTAGACCCGGGATAATGCAATAGATTGTTATTAGCAAAAGGATTAAGAGAGTAAGTAATGATAGGGTTAGTCCTTTTCTTTCTTTTGGTGCTATTTCTTCTTCTAAAGTTTCTTCATAGTTATATTTTCCTAGTTTTGGAATGATATATTTTTCAGTTATTATCATACCGACATAAGATAGAAGAATAGTACTTATAATAGTTAGAAATATATTACCGCTGATACTAACTTTATAAGTAGCATCTAATATTAATGCAGAACTGGATGTATAGGTATTTAATATACTATCTAATCCATTTACTACAATGTTAGCACCATATCCAAATGTTATTCCGGCGAATGCTGCACATATACCAGCAGATGGGTGTCTTTTTAGGCTCATAAAGAGAATGGCACTTAGAGGTATTAAGATAACATAAGCCATTTCATAAAACATCGATAGAATAATACCGGTAAATATTACCATAAAGGTTATAAATTTTCTTGATACTCCTTTTTTAATCAATTTAAATAGGGTAGTTAAAAAGCCTGATTTATAGGCAACACCAACTCCTAGAAGGCCTACGATTAGTGTTCCTAATGGAGCAAAATTGATGAAGTTTGATATCATATTGCTAACCATATATTGAATACCTGTTCTATTAAATATGGAATCTATTTGAACTAGTTCAGCTTCCATTTTACCGGTAATAGGGTTAACATTATAATAGGTAGTTTGTAGTCCTAAGGCATCTCCAATGCCACTTATAACTACCACTATGGCAATAATTACCAGGATCATTAATACAGGATGTAAATTTATTTTTTTTCTTCCTTTTCTCATATACTAACCACCTTTTTTAGTTTTTTATTAAATTCTATTCTTGGTAACATAATACATCTACCACAGGATGTACATTTGATTTTAATATCGACGCCAATTCTGACTATTTCCCATTCGTTACTACCACATGGGTGAGGCTTTTTCATTGTAACAATACTGCCTAGTTTATATTCTTTATTCAAGTTAGTCTCCTCCAAACATCAAAACTTATATTTATTTGATTATATCACGAATAAAAAATTATGTAAATTATAGAAATTTAATTTTATCTTTTTAGTTGTGATATAATATCTTTGGTGATTTTTATGGGCGATAAGTGCAGTTTATGTCCTAGGGGATGTTTAATAGATAGAAATAATAGGGTAGGTTATTGTAATGTTAATTCTCAACTTAAAATTGCTAGGGCATCTTTGCATATGTGGGAAGAGCCTTGTATATCTGGTGAAAAGGGCAGTGGTACTATTTTTTTTAGTGGATGTAATTTGAGGTGTGTGTATTGTCAGAATTATAATATTTCTCATAATGGTTTTGGTAAAGAAATATCGGTTTCTAGATTAGTGGAGATATTCTTTGAACTTAGAGATAGGGGAGCTAATAATATTAATTTAGTGACACCTAGTCATTTTGTTCCTTTAATTAAAGAGGCTATAATTATGGCTAAAGAGAAGGGATTTGATCTTCCGTTTGTATATAATTCTTCAGGATACGATAGTATCAGTACTTTAAAAATGTTGGATGGTCTTATAGATGTATATTTACCTGATTTTAAGTATTTTGATAATGATTTAGCTATTATGTATTCTAAATGTCCTAATTATGTAGAAGTTGTCATGGAAGCAATAGAAGAGATGTATAGGCAAGTTGGACGCTTTGTTTTTGATGAGAATAATATGATTAAGAAGGGCGTTATTGTTAGAAATTTAGTTTTACCCAATTATGTGGAAAACAGCAAGAATATTATTAAGTACTTATATGATACTTATGCAGATAATATCTATATTAGTATTATGAATCAATATACCCCTTGTGGTAAGTTAGAAGGGTATCCTGAAATTAATAGAAAACTTGCCTCTTATGAATATGAAGAGGTAGTTGAATATGCTGTTAGTCTTGGAGTATGCAATGCTTATATTCAAGAAGATGGTACTTGTGATGAAAGTTTTATTCCTTCATTTGATTTAAGTGGGGTATAGAAAAAAATTGTTAAACATTTGTCTAACAATTTTTATTTTATCTATCTATTAAATACAGATTATCTAAAAGAATGCCTGTACCTTCAGCTACACAGGTAAGAGGACTTTCCGCTATGAAAACTGGCACTTTTAATTCCTGGCTTAGGAGATTGCTGAATCCATCTACCATCGCTCCACCACCGGTTAGAACAATTCCTTTGTCTATAATATCAGCGGATAGTTCCGGTGGAGTTTGTTCTAGTATTCCTTTGGCACAATGAATAATAGTATAAACGCTTTCTCTTAGAGCTTCTTCTACCTCATCAGAATTTAAGGTTATAGTGTGTGGTAGGCCCGTTACTAAGTCTCTACCTCTTACTTCCATTTTTTCTTTTCTTGAGCCTGGGAAAACAGTTCCTATTGTTTTTTTAATATCTTCAGCTGTTCTTTCACCAATTAATAGTTTATATTTATCCTTAATATATTTAACAATGTCTAAATCAAAGGCATTACCTGCTATTCTAATAGATGAGGAATTTACAATACCCCCTAAGGACAATATGGCAATATCTGTTGTTCCACCACCTATATCAATAACCATGTTACCGCTTGGTTTTGATATATCCATACCTGCTCCGATGGCCGCTACTTTAGGTTCTTCTTCTAAGAACACTTTTTTAGCTCCAGTTCTTTCGGCAGCTTCTTTAATGGCATTTTTTTCTACTTGAGTGATATTTGATGGACAACAGATAAGTATCCTTGGCCTTGAAAATAGATTTTTACCGTTTACTTTTTTTATAAAATGGTTAAGCATTACTTCTGTTGTTTCAAAGTCAGCGATAACTCCATCTTTCATAGGTTTTATAGCTTTTACTTTACCGGGTGTTCTTCCCAACATTTCGTGGGCTTCTTTCCCAACTGCTAAGGCTTTTTTTGTCTCTGAATCAATGGCTACAACACTTGGTTCATTTAAAACGATGCCTTGTCCTTTTATATATATTAAAACATTGGCAGTTCCTAAATCGATTCCAATATCTTTGTTGAACATAATATCACCTTCCTAGTAATTATTTTACCATGTTTTACCTTTTTTTTAAAGCTTTATTCGTTTTTTTTCAAAAGAAACTTATTACGTGTCGACTCGCCACCTTTAATGTGTCTAGTATCGATATGCTGTTTTAAAATCTCTTTAATTTGATTGCATAAATTTGCGTCTATTTCTAGTAATCTATTAGATAAATCTTTGTGAACGGTACTTTTACTAACACCAAATACTTTGGCAATTTCTCTAATGGTTTTTTTAGTTTTTAGAATGTATTCACTTTCTTTAAGTGTTCTGTTTATAATATTTTTATTCATAAGATTCCCCTTTATTTTAATATATGGGAAATCAATATAGTTTATGAAAGAAAAAAGGCAAGTTAAGCCTATAGTTCTTGTAATTTCTTGCCAAAATAATTTTCGGGGTTTACAACCATACCTTTATAATATAGTTCAAAGTGAAGATGTTCTTTTAGTTGTTTATTGATGTTATTTACTCCACTTTTACCAATTATTTGGCCTTGTAAGACAGTATCATCGATCTTGACAGTAATATCTGATAAGCTTTGGTATACACTGATAATTTCATTATTGTGTCTTATTTCAACAATATTGCCTAAGATATTATCTTCTTTAACGTTGATTACAGTGCCGTCCAATACTGCTACTACGTCAAATGTTCCTTCTTTACGATAGTCGACGCCGGAATTTTGCATGTATGTATTTTCGTAATAAATAATGGCATTTTCTTGGTTAGTTACATCGCTTTGATAATCATAATAATTTTTAGCAATGCTAATATCTGTATCTAAGTATGGTCTTATTATAGTTGTTTCATTACCTATTACAGGTATGCTATAACTTTCTTCTAAAATTTCTTTATCTACATATTTTAAATTTGGTTCTGGATCTTGAAAAACGACATTACTAACTATTAATTGAATAAAGTATATACTTAATCCAAACGCTACTACAGATAATACATAAATTGTTGGTATAGCTATTTTTTTTAGTTTTTGTTGCATATAATTTTCACCTCTATTTTAAGTTTTTCCTAATTAGAAAATTATATACATATATTTTTTTAAATTTTTTTAATTTGGGTATTTTGATAATAATGAGTTAGTATTTCTTTATAGTTATAGCCTTTTTTAGCCATTCCTAAGGCACCATACTGGCTCATTCCAACGCCATGTCCATAACCAATAGTAGTTATTATTACATTGGTGTTTTCTTGTTCTATGGTAAAGTCTGTAGATCTAATTTTTAATTTGTTATATATTTCACGTCCGGTAAATTCTTGATTGTTAATTTTTATTTTTAGGATACGATTAGTAGCACTTCTATCTATGTTTTCTATTTTTATTTTTTCTTGATAGGGTAGGTTTAGTCGTTCATAAAATTCTTGAAGTGACATTTCTTTAGTGGTTTTAAAAGCGGTAGTTACTTCTTTATCCCAAGGTGATGATACACTTTTTAAATAAGAAACAGCAAAGTTAAATACCAATTCACTATTTTCGGTATAACCATTGCTAGTTGAAAAAAATAGGGCATCGGCGATTTGTCCATCACATTCTAAATATTCGTTAAATGTTTCATTTACAGCTGTTTTTAATTTATTAATATTTTTTATGTAATTATCTCCCCAAGCTTTTTTTAAGTGTTCATTATCTAGGTATACTTGATTTGTTACACTATCTACAACATCATAGTCTTTATCTTTATTATAATCTAATCTTTTTAAGACATAGCTTCTTGATGCAACTGCTTGGGCTTTTAGAGCTTCTAATTCAAATGATATGGGCATTTCTCCTGCTAAAACACCTAATACATATTCATTTAGTTCAATTTCATCTATTTTATCTTTTTGTAATCTTTTGACTCTTACTTTGATGTTTTCATCGGTTTTAAGTTCTATTTCTTTAATGTTTTTTGAATATAGATTTAATATAAAATATGGTATTATGATAATAAAAAAAGTAAATATTATAATTTTTTTCATAGTTCCTCCTAAAATTTGGTTACTACTATAAAATCTACTATAAAATTTACTACTAAATAACTTAATGAAAATATTATGGCTACATATATTATTCTAGCTTGAACTGGTCTATTTTTTTTGAATATTGCATTAATGTTGATACTATCTAGACTCCATACGATTAATGGAAAGACAATTAAGTAGCAAGCAAGTTTAATCATTTTCGTACTCTTTAATTTTTTGAATTCTTTCTATATGTCTTTTATCATTACTAAAATTTGTATTTATAAATTTGTCTACTATGTCCTTAGCTATATCGCTGCTTATTTTAGCAGATAAAGCTAAGGCGTTTGCATCGTTATGACTTCTTGCTAGAATAGCTTCTTCTTCGTTAGATGCTTTAGCACACCTGATACCTTTAACTTTATTTAAGGCTATATCCATTCCAATACCAGTTCCACAGATAGCTATACCTAAGTCTATGTCTTTTGTTTGAAGACTCTTTCCTAATTTAAAAGCGTAATCTGGGTAGTCGACACTATCGTCGCTATCTGTTCCATAATCTATTATATTATATCCTTTGTTTTCTAAATAATTTGTCAGGGTTTGTTTTAAAACCAAACCTCTATGGTCATTAGTTATTCCTATTTTCATAATATCATCCTTTCAATAGTTTTTCTAAATATGCTTTTACTCCGTTTTCATTGTTGGTTAATGTTATTTCATCACTTATTTCTTTTAGTTTCAAAATGGCGTTACCCATAGCAACTTTGTAGCCTACTTTTTGAAATAAACTTATATCGTTGATAGAATCACCTAAAGCTATAGTTTTATTTTTTTCATATTTTAATAACTTATAAAGATATTCTGCCGATGATCCTTTGGATGCTTTTTTATTAATAATATCTATATAGTAAAATGTAGGCTTGTTTTTATTATCTATTAAATATCTTGAATAATTACTAATATGGATATTTTCTTGTTTCTTTAATATATCAATTAATTTTAATATTGTCTTTTTATTTTTATCTTTTATAGTTATTTTGGATATTTTTGGTAATTCTTCACTATTTTTGTTTATATTATAATAACTTTTTTCACTGTTGGTAGCAGTGTAAGTGCTTTTACCAATTTTAGATAATATTAGCTTTAAATCTTCTTCGCTTATAAAGATTTCTTTGATGATTTTTTCTTCTTTTAAGTTATAAATTACAGCTCCATCACTGGCAATAAGGTAGTCTTTGATGTTCAAAGATTTAATAACGGGTTTTAAGTACATAAGGTCTCTTCCAGATGTAATAATGATCCTATTATTTTTATCTATTGTTTTTTTTAAGATTTCTTTTGTTTGGATACTAATTTGGCGACTGGAATTGCGCAGTGTACCATCTAAGTCAATGAAAATTAAATAATTAGACATATATTCTCCTTATAATTTGATTATATCATATTGTAATAAAATATTATTCTTTTTGCTATTTTTGATGATGATTTGACATTTTTAATACTTTGGGATAATGCGTTTCTATTGTTTTGTCTAAATCAAATAAGCTGTTGATAACTGGATATTCACTTTCTTTTAGTTTGGGATCAAAATGGATAGGAAGTCCTCCTTTGTTTTTCCAATATTTTAAATTTCCTTTGTAATCATCTACTAATATAGCGTTAGTAGGGTTTACATAATGGCTTTTACATATTTCTTTGGGAACAGCGATTACTTTTATTTGATTTGATACTTCTTTTATTATTTTTAATTTGTCCTCGGCTTCTTTTATGGAATTGACGTGAGTTAAAATTTTGGTTATGTATCTTTTATCTTTAATTAGTTCTTGGAGTGCTGTTAAGGAGTTATTGATTTCTTTGGCGTTTTTAATCATATTATAAAAGTCAATTTGTCTAATTAATTTAGTAATTAGATCTTGTTGTTCTGCTGCTAAGCCTGCTTGTAATATTAATGCGTCAATTATTTCATTAGTGTTATATATTACTCCATCAAAATCTATATATCTATATATGGCGTTGTTCATCTTTCACCAACTTTCTTTGTAATTTAATTATAACATGTATAAATTTATGTTCAGACTTTACTTGACATTATTTTTAAAAAAAATAAGAATAAATTTTAACTTATTCTTACTTTAAACCATATTTTTTATTAAATTTTTCAACATTTCCTTTTTTAGATGCCATCATTTGTTTTCCTGTATAGAATGGATGACATTTTGAACATACTTCAACATGGATAGGATCTTTGGTTGATTCTGTTTGAAATGTTTCTCCACAAGCACAAGTTACTGTGGCTAATACAGTTTTTGGATGTATTCCTTTTTTCATTATTTTTCCTCCTTCTGCCATAACTAATTTAGTTATAGTAACACAAATCGCTTATTATTATATCAGTAATTTTTAACTTTTTCAACTATTATTTTATAAATTTGATAATATCCTTCATTATTAGGGATAAAATTGGTATTATTTATAAAATATTTAGGATTATTACTTAGTTTTTCTGCGATATCGATATATTCAAATCCATTTAATTCGGTAACTTTTTTTAACTTAATATTGGCATAAGCAAAAATATCTTGATTCTCATTTGTTATATCATAATAATTTAATACGAGAACTTTACGATGATTTAATTTGTTAATTTTGCTAAACAGAACTTTTAAATCTTCAGTCATTTCGTTTATATAACTATATACATTATCGTTATTTAACATTATTTTTGAATATAGTTCATTCATTCCTATAGAAATTGTAATGATATCTGCTTTGAAAATTAGTTGATTAATTGTTATTTTTTTATCGTTTATTTTAGTTTCTTTGTTTTCGTTTAGAAGATTAATTAAATCTATAATTCGATAATCTTTGTCTGTGAAGTCTTTGTTATATCCTTCTAATTTTTTTTGTTTTTTTAAGTAATCTTTTAAATAATCACTATATCCGTATCCAATTTTATTATACGGGGTATTTCCTTTTGATATTGCGTCTCCTAGCGATAAATAATATATTTTGTTATCCGCAGTTTTTATGTGAATTAGATAACATGATAAAAAAAGAATTAAAATAAATATTACTTTTTTCATAGGTCACTTCCTATTTTAAGTATATTTATATTAATTCTATTTTAGCACCTACTTGCGATAACTTGGTAATGATGTTTTCGTATCCTCTTATTATGTGTTCGATATTACTTATCGTAGTTGTTCCTTCAGCGATTAGTCCTAGGACTACTAGGGAAGCTCCTCCTCTTAAATCGGTGGCACTTACTTGTTTGCCTTTTAGAGGGGTGGGACCTGAGATAATTGCATTTTTGTTACCAATCACTTCTATTTTAGCTCCCATTTTGTTAGTGTCTTTGATATTTTGAAATCTGTTTTCATAAATTGTTTCTTCTATTCTACTTATACCATTACATTGAGTTAGTAAGGGAACAATTATTTGTTGTAGGTCTGTTGGATAACCGGGGTAAACTTGTGTCTTTATTTTTAGTGGTTTATATTTATCACTTCTGTTTACAATGATGTAATCTTCTTTTATCTGAAGTTTAGCACCACATTCTTTTAATTTAGAAATTAGTGATTCTAGATGACTGGGAATAATTTTATTTATTTTTAGATTTTCTCCTAAAAGTGCTCCTATAATTAAGTAGGTGCCCGCTTCTATTCTATCGGGAATTACTTCTGTAAAGCATTTGTGTAAGTATTTTACTCCTTCTATTTTGATAATACTAGTTCCTGCTCCTTTAATTTTAGCTCCCATACTGTTTAAAAATGTAGCAACATTAACAATTTCTGGTTCTTTAGCGGCGTTTTCTATCGTTGTGTTTCCTTCTGCTTTTACCGCTGCTAGAAGGGTATTAATTGTTGCTCCAACGCTTGGAATATCTAAGTAAACATAGCCCCCAGTTAGTTTATCAGCGGTTATTTTGTATTTATTTCCATCTTCTTCTACTTTGGCTCCTAAAGCCGTATATCCTTTTAGAGTTTGATCTATCGGTCTTGCTCCAATTGAGCATCCACCTGGAAAATACATCGATACTTCTTTGTATTTACCGAGTAGGGCAGACATAAAATAATATGATGCTCTTAGTTTTTTAGAAATAATTTCTGGTATTTCTTTATTTTCTAGAGTGCTGGTATCAATTTTTATGGTGTCATTATTTTTTTCTATTTTAGCATTTAAATATGTTAGTATTTCTTCTAGAGCTTCAACGTCAGATATTTGAGGAACATTACTGATAGTGCATTCTTCATCGCAAAGAATGGCTGCAGGTATCAGTGCTACTGCACTATTTTTAGCTCCACTTATATCAATAGTTCCGCTTAG
The DNA here is from genome assembly GCA_016302935.1 of Bacilli bacterium. Taxonomy (GTDB): domain Bacteria; phylum Bacillota_I; class Bacilli_A; order RF39; family UBA660; genus JAEDMO01. The sequence continues at coordinate 32,457 of JAEDMO010000001.1, forward strand.
AATGTGTTTTCCTTCTATTTTTATTTTAGGCATAAAAACCTCCTACCTTATTATATGTTAGTGAACAAATTTGTCTTTTCTTTTACGACTTTTTTTAAATTTTTTTCACCGGATGATATTATTTTTCTTGGGTCATATACATTAGGATTATTTTTAATATAATCTCTTACACCCTCATTCCAGGCTTGTTGCAATTCGGTATTTACATTTATTTTGGCAGTTCCGCATTGGATAGCTTTTTTTATCATAGTATCTGGTATGCCTGATCCCCCGTGCAATACAAGAGGAATGTTTATACTATTGCTTATTTTTTTCATAGTGTCAAAGTCTAAGTTTGGTTCTTTTTGATATGGTCCATGAACACTTCCTAGGGCAGGAGCCACACTGTCAATATGAGTTTCGTTTACAAACTTGATAACATCTTCTAATTTAGCATTGGTGTTACTTGCACTAATGTTATCCTCTTTCCCACCAATTAAGCCTATCTCACCTTCTACAGTAACGTTTCTTGGATAGGCATATTCTACTACCTTTTGGGTAAGGTTTATATTTTCTTCTAGGGGTAGGTGAGATCCATCGATCATTACAGAAGTAAATCCTGCGTTAATGCAATCTTGGCAAACCGATAAGCTACTACCGTGGTCTAGATGTAAGGCTACATTTATAGTAATGTTTAATTCTTCAATTAAACTTGTTACTATGTTGCTTACTACTTTAGGACCACCCATATATTTAATAGCTCCTTCGCTTACTCCTAGAATTACAGGTGTTTTTAATTGCTCACATTCTTCTAATATGTATTTTGTCCATTCTAAGTTATTAATATTAAATTGTGCGATGGCATACTTGTTTTCATATGCATTTTCTAGCATTATTTTAGTATTTGATATCATATTTAATCACCTATTTTTATGATAAATGATAAAAAAAAAGATGTCAACTTTTATGACACCTATTTACATTAATATTATTTTATGAAATAGTATATTGATAGTATTAGTAATATTATGCCTCCTATTAGGGTTGAGTATTTACCGAAATGGATATTTAACTGATTACCAAAATTAAGACCAAGGTAAGTAAATGTCATACTGGTGAGGGCGAATATTAATGCTGATTGAATATAATTAGTGTTAATGACATGGAGTCCAATACCTGTGGAAAAACTATCAATGCTAACACTAAAGCCAAATAATAATAGTCCTTGTAAGTTTAATGGTTTGAGTTCCTCATTATCTTTAAATGTCGATACAATCATTTGGATTGATATAATTAAGAAAATAATACTTACTAAGATATTTAGGTTTATGATTATATATTTTTCAATAATAGTACCAAAATATAGTCCGATTAAGGGCATTATAAAATGATAAGTACCTACAATTAACGATAGAAGTATTTTGTTTTTCTTAGTAATACCTTTGGTTCCATATATAATCGATAGGGAAAAGGTATCCATACTTAAGCTAATTCCAATAATCAGAGTGGTTAATATTGTATCCATATTTGTTCTCCTAAATAATATTACTAAAATTAAGGAGAATATATTACTGTTATTTTTTAAATATTTTATCTAGTAGTTCTAATACTTTGAATTTGTATTCAACTTCTGTATTTTCTTCTGCTTCTAAAAGACAAAGTGGGGGAAATAATACACACCACCAATTATCGCCTTGGCCACTTCCAATAGTTATGACTAAGGATTCATAATCTCCTTGTTCGTAGGTTACACCTTTATATACTTTTTTAGGAAAATAGTTAAGTCCAAAATTGATATTAATCTCTTTGGTATAATTTTTTTTAATAAATAGTTTTTCTATTTTTTCTCGATATTTATTTATGTTACTCTTGATGATATTGCGAGATGTTTCTATTTCGGTTATGTCGTTTAGATTATCTTTTATTTCTTCTTCCATTATTTTTTTTACTTCATTTTTTATGTATTGATCATAGACACTGTTAGAATCGGCGATAATCCTTAATCTTATGGCACTTTTGGGAATAATGATATTTTCTTTGTTATTGGTTATTTGATAGATTATAAAGATACTTAATACAATAATTATGGTTTTTTTCATATAAAAAAATCACCCTTTCATTTAATTTATGGGTAATTTTTTTTAAATTTATACAATTTATATTTTTCTAATATTATTTATAATCATATTTATTGTTAATATAAAAATAATTATTTTATAATTTTTACTTATACTGTTAATAGATTTTTCAAAATAATTGTTTTGGGTGAATATATCTATTAAATATAGGATAGTTAATAAAAACAATATTATTAATAGTGGAATTGCTAAAATGTTATATTTTAGTGACGAGATAAAATTTAATTTTAATATTTCTTTGAAGGCTCTGGTAAGTCCACAAGCGGGACAAGATATTTTAAAGATTTTTTTAAATAAGCATGGGCAGTTAATTAATTTGGTGAAAAGAAAAAGAAGTATTATAATTCCTATTACTATTGGAATAAAATACTTTTTAAATTTACTTATTTTAGTCTTTGAGTGGGATGTTGTTAGCATCAACGTTAATATTGCCCGCTAAAATCATTATACCTTCTACTAATCCCCAAATACCTACTATGGGACTTAAAATTCCACAACTTAGTATACTAATTAATAGTTGAGTTGTAGCTTTTCCATTATATCCTAGGTAAAAGTTATGCACTCCTAAGGCTCCTAGAAATATTCCTAGTAAACCTGCTACTAGTTTGGATTTAGCGTTTGGATTAGTGTTTGCTGTTTTTTGGTTTTGTACATATTTACCACAGTTTAAACAAACGTCTTGGTCATCGTTTAATTTAGCCCCACAGTTTTGACAGAATTTTGCCATACTACCACTCCTTTTCTTTTTTTATTATATCATACATTTTTGTTTTTTTGCTAATTATTTATAATGAAGATAAATCGATCTTTTCCGCTATAATCTTTTTCTATAATTATTTTAGGGTTATCTAAATATTTGATTGCTAATTCTTCAATTTTTTTTGCTTGGGTATGTCCTATTTCAAATGCTATTAGATAGTTGTTAGGAAGGTTATTCATAAGATTTTTTATTATTTTATGGTAATAATATATTCCATTTTCTTTTGCATAAAGGGCGATATGAGGCTCGTTATTTTTGACAATATCCATGATTTCTTCGCCATAGTCGATATAAGGTGGATTACTTATGATAACATCGTATTTTTTGCTTAGTGGATTTTCCATATTTCCTTCTATAAAATTTATGCTTACTTTATTTTGATGAGCATTTTTCTTGGCAAGTTCTATTGCTTCTTTACTTATATCTAAGGCATCAACTTCTAATGACGTTAATATTTTTTTTAGAGCAATAGCAATACAACCTGAGCCAGTTCCCAAATCTATAATGTTTAATTTTTTATTTTTGAAATGTTGATTAATATATTTAATGGTCTTTTCTACTAATAATTCGGTTTCAAAACGTGGTATTAGAACATTTTCGTTAACATTAATAATGTTACCATAAAAGTCAACATTGCCAATAATGTACTGGATGGGTTTTCCTTCTTGTAATTGTTTTATTCCTTGTTGATATGTTTCTTTGCTGTATAGATTATTATTTTTTAAGTATTTAAGATAGTAATTTGCTATGTTGGGGTCTACTTTATTATTATAGTTCATTGGTTTTTTCTAATTCCATTTTTTGATTGGCTGTTATTAATTCTTCAATTATGACACCAAGTTCACCATCCATTATGCGATCTAAATTCATTGAAGTAAAACCAATACGATGGTCGGTAACACGATTTTGGGGATAATTATAGGTTCTAATTTTTTCAGAACGATCACCTGTACCTATTTTTATTCTTCTTTCGGCATGTTCTTTTTCTTCTTGTTCTCTTAATTTTAAATCATATAATCTGGTTTTTAATATTTTCATTGCTTTTTCTTTGTTTTTAATTTGACTTCTTTCAGTTTGTGAATATACGATTATTCCGGTTGGAATGTGGGTTAGTCTAACGGCTGAATCGGTTGTGTTTACTCCTTGGCCACCACAGCCAGAACTTCTAGTTATATCAACTCTAATTTCTGATTCGTCTAATTCAAAATCAAATTCTTCTGCTTCTGGCATTACTAAAACTGTAGCGGTTGATGTATGTACTCTTCCACCTGATTCGGTAGCTGGAACTCTTTGAACACGATGGGAACCACTTTCATATTTTAATTTTGAATATGCTCCTGTTCCTTTAATCATAAACTCTATTTGAGCATACCCTCCCGAATTTCCTTCAACACTATTTAATATATCTATTTTCCACCCAAAATTACTAATGTATTTTTGATACATATCGAATAAATCTCCAGCAAAGATATTAGCTTCATCTCCACCTGCAGCTCCTCTTATTTCAACAATTACGTTTTTATCATCATTAGGATCTTGTGGTAATAGAAGTATTTCTAATTTATCTGTTAAACTTTGTTTTTGTTCTTCTAAAGTAATTAATTCTTCCTTAGCAAACTCTCCTAATTCTTTATCTTTTATCATTTCTTTAGCTTCTTCTATATCATTTAATACTTTTTTATATTCATTATAGGTATCCACAACATTTTTTAATTTAACTTGCTCTTTGGATAATTCCGCTAATTTTTTTATGTCACTGCTAATGGTAGGAGAAGATAATTCTTCTGTTATCATATTATATTTTTTTAGAATTAGTTCTAATCGATTTATCATAATATCAGTCCTTTTCTTTAATAAATTATATTATATATCTTGTTTTCTGTAAAGATAATTTGGTTTTAAAAAAAGAAAACTATATTTAGTCTTCTAATTCTTCTTCGGCAACTATTGATAAATCAGATAGTTCGTCTTCTTCAAAATCATCATCGGTTATATCATCATAATTTTCTTCTTCGTCGATATTATCTTCCATTTCTTCCATTTCTATGTCTTCTTCTTTAGTATTTACTTCTATTTCTTCGTCTTCATAGATATCGTCAATATCTATTTTTACTTTGTGATTAATTTTTAAATCCCAATTTCCATCTGCTAAGAGAATAAATTCTTTGGCAGTGGTTAGGCTTTCAAAGAAGTCTGGCATTTTTTCTTTGTATGTTTCTTCATCTAATTCAAGTAATTGACATACTACTTTAAATAAAGAAGCGGTATTTAAAGTTGTTTTATTTTCTTTCAAATAAAGTTCTGCTATTTTTGTATAAGATAATTGTTCTATTTCTTCTTTTGTCATTTGGCTTAATTTCATTTTGCACCTACATTTCCTCTCTTGGTATTATACCTATTAAATCTAAACTTGTGTTTAAGACTATTTTTATTGCTTTTATTAAAGCAAGTTTTTCCTCTGTTTCCTCAACGTTATCGGTAATTATTTTTTCTTTTGCATAGTATGAATGGAATAGTGTTGCAAGTTCATATACATAATTAGCGATTAAGTGGGGTAGTCTTTTGACACCGGCGTTGATTACGGTATCTTTAAATTCATATAATTTATTCAAAATATTATATGTATTTTCATTATTTAAATATGTGTATTTATCTAATTTGTTTATTTGATATTTTTTGGCATGTTTTAAAACTTGTGAAATTCTAGCGTTGGCATATTCAATATAGTATATTGGGTTGTCATTATTTTCTTTTGTTGCAATATCTAAATTGAAATCCATTTGTGTATCTAAAGCTTTGGATACAAAGAAGTATCTAGTAGCATTGATACCTACTTCTTCAATTAAATCGTTTAGAGTGACAGTTTTACCGGTCCTTTTACTTAGTTTTAATTCTTCGTTATCTTTTATAAGTCTAACCATTTGAAGTATTTTTATGTCTAAAATGCTACTGTCATAACCTAAAATATCGATTCCAGCGTGAATTCTTTTAATATATCCATGGTGATCTGCTCCTAATACATCAATCAATAGATTGTATCCTCTTTCTAGTTTATCACTATGATAGGCGATATCTGGAAGTAGGTATGTATATGTTCCATCGCTTTTAATTAGAACACGGTCTTTTTCATCACCAAAATCAGTTGTTTTAAGCCATAATGCATTTTCTGCAATATAGCATTTACCACTATTTTTTAATTTGTTTATGGTTATATCTACTAATCCTTTATCATATATGCTTTGTTCACTTGACCAAACATCAAAATTAACACGGTAGGTATCGAGATCTTGTTTTATTTTCTTTAAAAGAATTTCTAGGCCATATTTTTTGAAAAATGCAACATCTTCATTTTGTTTTTGCTCACCATATTGTTCATAGATTTTATTGGCAATATCAATTATTTCTTGTCCGTGGTATCCATCTTCAGGTAATTTAGCTTTAATATTACAGATATTTAGATATCGTACTTTAATAGATATACCTAAATTATTCATCTGATTACCGGCATCATTAATATAATATTCACGAGTGACATCGTAGTTAAGAAAGCTTAGTATTCTCGATAATGAATCCCCATAGGTAGCTCCTCTAGCGTGGCCAACGTGTAATGTTCCGGTTGGATTAGCACTTACATATTCTATATTTATTTTGGTATTATTACCAATATTTGTTTTACCATAATTGTTTTTTTCTTCTAAAATGGTATTGATGTTTTTAAAAAGATAATCTTTATTTAGATTAAAATTAATAAACCCAGGAGGCATGATAGTTATAGTTTCTATTAATTCATCGTTTAGCAAATTTTTTAATTTTTCAGCAATGTTCATGGGATTATCTTTTAATTTTTTTGAAAGCACCATGGCAATATTTGTAGCATAGTCTCCATGAGTTTTGTTTTTGGGAATCTCTACTATGATATCTATATCTTCGTCAACACCAAGATTTGTAATTGCTTTTTTTAATAAATCTTTTAAATTATCTTTAATATTCATTACATTACCTCATTTCTATTATAAATTCATAGTCATTATCACTTTCTATTACTTTATAATTAATAATTATTCTGTCTTCTTCTATTTTTATGCTTTTTGTATTTATATTTATCTCAATATCTAAATCGTTTTCTTTTAAGTGATAGTTAGTGGGAATGGTTTTTCCCTCAGTAAAATTAATTATATGAATAAATTCTTCATTTTCTCTTTTAAAAATGATATTATTTTGATTTATTTTTAGTTGTTCTTTGGCATTTTTTGTTATGTAAGATATTTTGTTTTTGTTAACAATAGCTGTCGTTTCAGAAGTTGTTTTGTTTTTTTCTTTTAAATCGTTAATCGTCGTAATAATTTTTTTTCTCAAATTTAATCACCTAATTATTTAATTATATTTATTAAAAAATTGATAAATATAAATTCGCTATACATTATATCATAACTATATAAAAAATTAAACTTATATTTTAATTTTTTTTACAAATAATATTACTGAGTAAAAAATCATTTTTTTATAAGGATTTGTGGGTGATATTGTGCGTAAAGTAAAATTTTTGTTAAAGGGTTGTTTTTGTTTGATAATTTTGTTTATTATTTTTAACTTAGGAATGTTTTTATATTGTTATATTACTCCTAAGATAGATATATATAAATCACAATCTTATTATTTATATGATAGCGATAGTAATTTGGTTTTTAATAATAATGATGATTGGGTTGCTCTTTCTAAAATTTCTCCTTATTTGGTAGAAGCTACTATTAATACTGAGGATAAGAGATTTTTTAAACATTTTGGAATTGATTATATAAGGGTGGCAAAAGCAGTTTTAGTTAATTTAAAATCTTTTTCTATGAAAGAAGGAGCTTCTACAATTACTCAGCAATATGCGAGAAATTTATTTTTAAATTTTGATAAGACGTGGTCTAGAAAAATGGAAGAGGCTTTATTAGCTTTTGAGATTGAAACACATTATTCTAAGGAACAAATATTAGAAGGGTATTTAAATACTATTGATTATGGTGGGGTATATGGAATTGAAAATGCTTCTTATTATTATTTTGGAAAGAGTAGTGAATTTCTTAATCTAGCAGAGTCTGCTTTGCTTTGTGGTATTCCTAAATCTCCTTATTATTATTCTCCTTTGGTAAATTTTGATAGGGCTAAGGAAAGGCAGGAGCTCATTTTAAAAATGATGCTTAATAATGAAGTAATAACTAAGGAAGAATATGAAGAAGCGATTAATTATGAGTTGGTATTTGAAAAAGCTGATGATAAGAAAAGTCTTGCTGGCCTTATGTATTTTAAAGATGCGGTGATTAATGAACTTTATAATATTAGTGGTATTCCAAAATCAGTAATTGATACTGGCGGTCTTAAGGTTTATACAACTTTGGATATTGAGGGGCAAACACAACTTGAGACGGCGATTAGTAATAATATGAAGGAAAATACTGATTTTCAGGTAGCAGGAATTTTAATGCAACCTGATAATGGGGCGGTTTTGGCTTTAGTTGGTGGGGTTAATTACAATGAGAGTCAATTTAATAGGGCGATAAATGCTAAAAGGCAGGTTGGTTCTACGATGAAACCATTTCTTTATTATGCTGCTTTGGAAAATGGTTTTACTGCTTCTTCTTCTTTTATTAGTGAGAAGACTATTTTTACTTTTTCTGGTGATAAGACATATGCACCTAAAAATTATAATGATAGGTATCCTAATAAACCTATTTCTATGGCGGCGGCGATTGCATATTCCGATAATATTTATGCTGTTAAGACACATTTGTTTTTGGGAGAAGAAGTCTTGGTGGATATGGCAAAAAGAGTGGGTATTTCTAGTAATTTATCTGCTATTCCTAGTTTAGCTTTGGGAAGTGAAGAAATCAGCCTTATCGATATGGTTAGGGGTTATGCTACTTTTGCAAATGAAGGATATAAAATTAAACCTCATTTTATTACAAAGGTTACCGATAGTAAAGGTGTTGTTCTTTATGAATTTAATGAGGTTAAAGAAAGCGTTTTAAATAAGAGTATTACTTTTATTTTAAATAATTTATTAACTTCTACTTATGATACTGGTTTTATTGATTATAATAGTCCTACTTTAGTTAATTTATTGCCAGAGATGACACACAAATATGCGGTTAAAACCGGTTCTAGTGGTAGTGATTATTGGATAATTGGGTATAATAAAAATGCGGTTTTAGGAGTGTGGAGTGGGTATGATGATAATAGAGAAGTTAATTTTGACGTTTATAATGAACACAAAAATATTTGGATTCAAACTATGGAGGGATATCTTGTAGATAAGGATAGAAAAACAGAATGGTATAATATTCCAAGCAATGTTGTTGGAGTTTTAGTTAATCCAATTACCGGTGAAGTGGCTAATGAAAATTCTAAAAATAGTCGGATATTTTACTATATAAAGGGAACCGAACCTTATTATGATATGGCAGATTTGGATTTAGTATTTAAAGAAGATAATAAGAAAAAGGAATAAAAAATTTCTTTTGGTTGGGTTATAATGATTATGGTTTTTAGTACTGTTTAGAATAGTTATAATTAGAAATATTTTGACTATAAGGAACGCGATAGCATTAAACTTGAAAAAATATTATTACTATAAATTATGATAAAGTATTGCAAGATTATATAATAAAAAACTATCAGAAAAATGATAGTTTTTGTTATTTATTTAATTTATACATCCATTTTTCGTAGATGTTTGCACTGGCACTGCTTGGTTTTGGTGATGGCAGTTCCATTTTGACAATCATCGGCAGTTTCATCATTTTGCCAAAGGCTATACATGTTCCTGATTGAAGTGATTTTTGTTTTTCAATAATATCCGAGCTTATATTAGGAACCATTTTTTCAATGTAATCTAGGTCGGTAGGATGATTTATTTTGAATATTAAGAAGTTAGAACATTGTGATAATACATTTTCTGATAGTTCTGTTGGTCTTTGGGTTATTAAATCAATAATAACGCCATATTTTCTACCTTCTTTGGCTATTCTTTCAAAGATATTATATCCCAGTGTTTGAATATCAAAGTCTTTTTGAACATATCTATGGGCTTCTTCTAACATGATATGGATAGGGAATGATCCTCTTTCTTGAAGACTTCTAGCAAATTTAAATATTAGTCTTGAATATATTTTTACTAGTGCTTTGGCCATTCTATCATCAATATCTTCTAAAACGAAGTTAATTATTTGGCATCTTTTGTTTTCTTTTGTTATTATTAATTCATTGAAATATTGATTTAGAGTAATAAATCTATCATAGGCGAAGAATTTTTTATATGAGCTATTGCATATTGTATGTAGTTTTACTTTTAGTGCTATTGCTTCGGCATAATATTTTTCGTTTAGTAATAATCCTTCTGAGATTAGAGTGAAGTTTAGAGCTTCTTCTAGGTTATCTAGTGTATAGAATACTGGTTCATATTCTTCATTCCACTTAGTATCTGGTTCTAAAAATCCTTCTATGTATTGAGTTACTAATAATCTTTCTACGAAATCTCCTTTAGAATCGATGTCAAAGCATTTTCTTAATTTTCTAGTATATCCTACTCCTTGAATTTCTACATCAAGATTTAGTTCTTTTGTTTTACAGGTAGTTAAGATGTTAAATATTTGGTCTCTTATTCTAGCTGATGTTTGATTGGTGTATAAAACCGATATTATAGCACTAGAGATTAGATGGTTTTTGTAGCGATGAGAATATTCATCATCCTTAGCAAAAGCACTTACATAAATAAGCATTTTATCGATAATATTAATTTGTGAATAATCGGTCACATCTAAGAGATTGGCAAAATCATCAGTTGTAAGATGCCATAGGGGTATTTTGATTAGTGGTGTTTTACTTTGATTAGTATTACTTGTAAACATTTTATAGTTAAAATTAGGGTTATATTCACTAATTTTAGAAAAAGCGTTGTCGTATTCGTTTGTTGAATTGAAAATAAATATATTAGAGTAAAAGGGAATAATATTTTTTTTGGTAAAGAGATTTTGAACAAGTCTAGAAACTCCAAATGTTTTGCCGGAACCTGTGTTACCAAATATTGCTGTGTGATTGGAAAACATATCGTTTATATCGATATATATTGGAGCGTTTTTATATAGTGGCGATAGGCCTAAAATCATATTGTTATCAGTTTCTGTACCAATTAGTAGTTTTAGTTCTTCGTCGTTAATTATTCTTATTTGGGAATTCAAAGATGGTTTTCTAATAATTCCACTTAAAAATTTATTGTTTATAAATTCACCTAAGAAATTTATTTTTACTTGATTTTGGTCAACTTCACTTATTTCTCCTAATATTTTTTTATCATTATCTTCAAATATTACATAATAATTTAAGATATCTTCACTGAACACATTGTTATCTATAATTACTAGAGCATTATTTTTATTGATACTTAAAATTTGTTTAAACATTTTTTCACCTCTTTTTATATTTTTTCAAATTTTACAGTTTCTCCAAGTCCTATCGCTTGACTTATAGGAAGAGAAAAGCAAATTCCTTTTCCTTTAGTGTTTAGTCCTGTTGATTCTGTTATGGCCGCCATAACTTTATTTTTTAGTTTGTTTTCAATAACAATTAGAGTTATATCTTTTTCCGGCTCTATTGAGAACCCTAAAAATCTAACAGCATCTTTATTTCCAAGTCCACTTCCTTTTATTAAGGTACCACCGGTTGCACCATTTTTTTTAGCTACATTCATTACTGTTTCACTATAACCTTCTTCGGTAATGGTGATTATTAGATGATATGTATTTTGTCTAGCCATTTTTTTGTCCTCCTCAAATACATTGGTTTTTGTATATACATCAGCAAGATATTTTACTGAGCTACTGATTGGAATTGTGAAACTAATCCCGGTTCCAACTTCTTGCAATGATAAGTTTTTCTTTAGTTGATATAATAGTTCTATTTCTAACTTATTTGGGATTATTGATAAATAAATCTGTTTTTTTACTTCATTTAGTCCAAAATAATCTAATAAACTGCTTGAGGCTGATCCGTATCCTGGAATTATATAATTGAAGTATAAATTATATTTTTTTATAATTTTGGTTATATCTTTTTGTTTGGTTTTGTCTGCTATAATAATTAGTAGTTTAATGTTATCTGGCATTTTTAACACCCCATTTGTAATTAATTATTGTCTCATCAATAGTAAGTGTTGAAATACTTCTTTGTTTTTTTATTTTATATATTAGTCCTAATAATTGGATTGTTAAAATTGGAGATAAGGATACTAAGGCAACCATTCCAAAGGCATCACTAATGATATTACCACCTAAAGCAGTTGTAGCTCCTATTGCAAGAGGCAGTAAGAAACTGGCGGTCATAGTTCCTGATGAGGCTCCTCCAGAATCAAAAGCAATAGAAGTAAATACATTTGGAATAAAAAACGATAAAATAATCGAGATGAAGTAACCTGGAATAATAAACCAGAGAATTGATATACCGGTTGTTACTCTAGTTAGCGATAATAAAACTGCAAGGGAAACTCCAACTGAAAGACAGAGCATAATTATTTTTTTAGGAATGCTTCCACCGGTAATACTCTCTATTTGATCTGTTAATACTTTTACGGATGGCTCTGCTTGTACAATATAGAAACCTAATATGGCGCTTATAGGTAATAAAAGATAACTGTATTCAGATAACACTAAGGAATTTCCTATTAGATAGGCAATTTTTAGAAAGCCAATATTTGCTCCTACTAAAAATAATGTTAATCCTATTAAAATAACAAAAAGTCCTAAAGATAATTTTTTTAATTCTTTTTTATTATATTTTTTAGTGATTATTTGATATATTATCAATACGGCAATGATAGGAATTATAGAGATTAATATATCAGAACCATAATTTAGAAATGCACCTTTAAATAAAGATATTAAATTAGTACTTTCATTAATTTTGAAAATATAGTTACTTTTAAGTTCATAGAAAAGTCCCATTATTAATACTGTAATTATCGGTCCGATTGAGCATATTCCTATCATTCCAAAACTGTCTTCATTGGCCTTTAAATCGTTACGAGTAGATATTAATCCTAACCCAAAGGATATAATAAGCGGAACACTAATGGAACCAGTTGTAGCTCCCGCGGCATCAAAGGAAATAGCAATAAACTCTTTGGGAACAAAAAATAATAATATTAAAATAATACTATAGAATATTATTAGAATAGTATTAAATTTATATTTACGAAAAATACGATATGCTGATATCATTAGAAAAATACCTACACCGATACTGACTGTAATTATGAAAATTAAGTTAGGAATATTAGATAGCTGTCCTGATAAGATAATTAAATCTGGTTCTACAATAGTTACGGCAAAACCTAGAAGGAAACTGATTATTAAAATTATAGTCATTTTTTTACTTTTGAATACACTTTGACCAATTTCTTTTCCTAGAGGAATTAAGGATATATTAACTCCAAAGGAAAACATTGTCATTCCTATTATAATAAGGATAGAACTAATTAAAAACGACATTAAGTCTGGAAAGGATAATTTTAAAAATAAATTTAAAAAGAAAACAATAAAAATAATGGGATAGATTGTATCGAATGATTCTTTTAAGGCACCATATATTTTCTTTGCCATATTATCACCTTCCTATTATTATGTTTAGTATATCAAAAAAATTTAAAAAAATAAATAAAAAGAAGGAAAAAAACAAAAAAGAATTGACAATGATTAAATTAACTTATATAATATAGAAGAATTTTATTTGGGTTATATTGGAGGTGGAATTATGAAGAGAACTTTTCAACCTAATAATAGAAATAAAAAGAAAAAGCACGGTTTTTTTGCTCGTATAAAAGGTAGTGTACTTAATAAAAGAAGAGCTAAAGGTCGTAAAAAATTATGTGCATAATACCACGATTACGTGGTTTTTTGTTATTTTGATAAAAGAAAGTATCGGTGATTTAATTGAAAAAAAGGGATATTATTAAAAAAAATCAAGAATTTCAACATATTATTAATAATGGTAAGTTTGTTAAAAATAGATTTTTTTCGGTATATTTTGTTAATGCTGATAAATGTATGTATGGAATATCCGTTCCTAAAAAGACGGGTAATGCAGTTTTAAGAAATAAAATTAAGAGGCAAATTAAAAATATTATAGATCATAATAAAAAATATATTCAAAATAATAGACATTATGTTATAATAATTAAGAGGAGTGTTTTAGATTTAAGTTATAAACAAAGTGAAGCTAATTTGTTGGATTTGTTTATGAAAATTAGTTATTAGAAGGAGATATTATGAAAAAGAAAATTTTAATTTGTTTGATTTTGATATCTTTCATGTTAAGTGGGTGTACAAAACAACTAAAAGATAATGATGGAAAGGTAGTTCAAAATGAACTTACCGGACAAACTCTTACTAAAAATATTTTGTGTAAGCCTACTAATGAAGATGTTATTAATCTTTATGAAAAATATAACGTTGATTTAAACAAGCTACCTAGTTGTGAAACTATGTCAGTTACAGATGGTGGCTACGAAGGTTTGTGGACTAGTATATTTGTAAAACCTTTAGCTTGGCTTATTATTCAGATTGGTAATTTGGTAAATAATTATGGACTTGCTGTTATTATTGCTACACTTCTTATTAGATTAGTGGTAATGCCTATTACTAAAAAAACGGCTGTTCAATCTGAAAATATGAAGCTGGCTAAAAAAGATTTGGACAGATTGGAAAAGAAATATGCGAATAGAACTTCACAAGAAGATCAAATGCAGAAAGCTCAAGAAATGATGATTATTTATAAGAAATTTAATATTAATCCAATGTCTGGTTGTTTACTTGCGTTTATTCAATTACCTTTGTTTTTTGCTTTCTTAGAAGCAATTAATAGAGTACCTGCTATTTTTGAAAATAAATTTTTATCTCTTCAAATGGGTACTAGCGCTTGGATTGGTATAAGTAATGGTAATTATCTATATATTATTTTAATTGTTTTGATAATTGGTACAACTTATTTCTCATTTAAAAATACAATGAATGATCAATCTGGACCAGCGGCAAAACAAATGAAAACAACATTATATATTATGTTAGGATTTATTGCCTTTGCTTCATTTACTTTATCAGCGGCTATTGGTGTTTATTGGATAACTTCTAGTTTATTTACAATTGTTCAAAATCAATTAGTAAAAAGAAGGAAGGGGCGTAATAGTGATGTTATATAGTTATGAAGCACAAAACAAGGAAGAGGCTATTAACAAGGCTTTAAATGATTTAAATACTACAAGAGAGAATTTACTTATTCAATCTATTGAAGAAATAAAAGGAATCGTTAAAAAAAAGGTAACTATTAAGGTTTTAAAATTTGATGAAGTAGTTAAATTTATCAAAGATACTTTATACGATATTGCTAAGTATATTGGTATTGATATTAATTTAGAAGTTAGAAAAAGAGAAGATCAGATTACGATTAAAATGTTTTCAGATAATAACAATATTTTAATTGGTAAAGGTGGTCGCACTCTGATGGCTTTACAGACATATATTAAACAACTTCTTTATAACACTACTCAAGAAAAGATATCATTTGTTTTAGATGTAGAAAATTATAAAGAAAAAAGAATTAAAGGAATTGAATATTTAGCAAAGAAAATTGCAAAAGAAGTGGCTAATACTAAAGTAGATGTTACCTTGGATAGTATGAATTCATACGAAAGAAGAATTGTTCATGAAGCTTTATCTAAGGATAGGTATGTATATACTGAAAGTATTGGAGAAGAACCTAATAGATGTGTAGTTATTAAGTATAAAGAAACAAAATAGTTTCTTTTTTTATTGTAATTTTGTTATATAAGTAATATAATAAAGTTATAGTAGTATGTGATAGTTAGGAGAGTTTATGAAGCAAAGATTATTGGAATTAATTGGTGAATATATCAATAATGAAAAGGAAAAAGAAAATTTTATAAAAGATATCGATGAATTAATTGGTGTTTGGGATGAAAATTTACTTGATATTTTACAGAATAAACACAAAAATTTATTTGAGAGAATACTTAATAAAATAATACCTGATTTTTCTACTAATCAATCTTATCTTAATTCTATAGAAATATTTAAATCTTACCAACAATTTGGTGATATTGATATTAATCATAATTATTTGGTAGAAGTTAATAAATTTTTACTTTATTTAAAAAATCTTGTTTTAGAAAAAAGAAAAAATCTTAAGATAAATGATACTACTGAACTTAATAAATTATATGATCAATTACAAAATGATGTGGAAGTAATAGATTACGAATTATTATATAAATTTTTAAAGCAAATTGATTTGACAAAAGAAGAATATGAAAATATTAGTAATTATTTAAAAGAAAGACAAAGTCGTTTTAATAAAGAAGTTTTGTTATCACAAACTTTAAATAGTTCTCAATTGGAAGAAAATTTTGCTGTACTTTTAGATATTACTAGACAAATATTTATTTCTGAGATAGATAAATTGCCTAGTATTGATGATAAATTAAAAAAGATTGATGAATTACTTGCAAACGATATTTATGGAAACGTTGTAGATAAAACCAATGCTATTGAAATATTAAAAGCTATTATTAAAGATGAAATATTAGAAGAAGAAGCTTTGGTAAATGAACTTGATGATAATGAAAAAAAAGAAGTTTTGGATAATGTGAATTTGTTATATAAATTAATTGTATATTTGAATGGCAAAGAAAAAGAATTTGACGAAAATGAAGAAATTCGCGATACATACTTTGACTATGAAAATCATAAAAATAAAATTGTATATTTATCCAATAATATTTTAAAAGATATTGAAAGTATTGACGATTTTAAAACTTTAAAGGATTTATATGGTTTATTAATAGGTATTAAAGAGGGAAGAATTCCAGTTAAATCACATATGCAAAAAATGCAGATACCTAATCGTAAAATAAAAAAGATAAGACCTAATTCAAATAATTCACAAGCTAGAATTAATTGTGAAATACTTGGAAATAACACATTTGGTATTGTCCTTATTAATGCTAAAAAAGATACAACAACAGATAAGTCTACTATAACTTCTATTAATGAAAGATTAAAAATGTATAATCCGGATACAGTATTAGATTCTTTAGATATGGAAAAGCAAAAAGAATATGATAGAGAAGTATACGATTTAATTATGGGTAAGTTAAATAAAAAAATGGCAAAGTAATAATGCCTTTTTTTCTTGTACTTTAATTAAACTAGTGTTATAATCTTAAGAAAAAGGAGTTTTTTTTATGAATGATACAATTGTTGGAATATCAACTGCATTAGGAGTTGGTGCTATTTCTATAATAAGAGTTAGTGGTAGTGAAGCAATTAATATTGTCAATATGGTTTTTAAAGAAAAAAATTTAAATAACGTCGATACTCATACTATTCATTACGGACATATTTTTGATGGTGATGATGTTATAGATGAAGTTTTAGTTAGTGTGATGAAAAAACCAAAGTCTTATACAACGGAAGACGTAGTAGAAATTAATTGTCATGGTGGGATTGCTACTACTAATAAAATTCTAGAGTTATTAATAAAGAAAGGGTGTCGTTTGGCTGAACCTGGTGAATTTACTAAAAGAGCTTTTTTAAATGGTAGAATTGATTTAATTGAAGCTGATGGAATTATGAATTTAATTGAAGCTAAAAGTGAAACTGCTAGGAAGATGGCAATTAATCAATTAAATGGGAATGTTTCTTTAATGATTAAAGATTTAAGAGATGATTTAGTCCAAGTTATTTCTAATATTGAAGTAAACATCGATTATCCTGAATATGACGATATTGAGGTAATAACCAATGAAAAAATATTACCTATTTTAAAACAAGTAAAAGACAAAATTATTAAAATTATTAAATTAAGCGAAGATGGCAAATTGATAAAAGAAGGAATTAAAGTATGCTTAGTAGGTAGACCTAATGTCGGCAAAAGTAGTCTTCTTAATACCTTACTTGGCGAAAATAAGGCTATAGTTACTGATATTGCAGGTACTACTAGGGATATTGTAGAAGGTACTATTCAATTAGATGGTATTATTCTTAATTTAATTGATACTGCTGGGATTAGAGATACTAATAATATAGTCGAAAAAATAGGTGTTGAAAAGAGTAAAGAAGCTATTTATAATTGTGATTTGGTAATATTAGTTTTAAATAATAACGAGCATCTTACAGATGAAGATAGGCAATTACTTAAAATAATTGAAAATAAAACTAATATCATTGTAATTAATAAAATTGATTTAGATAAAAAAATTGAAAGTATTGATTCAGCTAATGTTGTAGAAATAAGTACAAAAGATAATATTGGAATTGATAAATTAAAAAATAAAATTAAGGAATTATTTAATCTTGAAAAAATTGAGCAAAGTGATATGAACTATTTAACTAGCGCAAGAAGTATTGGGTTATTAAAAAAAGCTTGTGATATTATTTATAATGTAATTGATAAAATTAACGATAATATAGAATTAGATTTATTAGAATTAGATATAAAAGAAGCTTGGAATATTCTTGGAGAAATAATTGGGGCTACTTATAAAGAAGAGCTATTGGATGAAATGTTTAAAAGATTTTGTTTAGGAAAATGAGGTGAGTAAATTTATGAAGTATGAGGTTATAGTTGTTGGTGGAGGACATGCTGGTTGTGAAGCTGCTTTAGCTTGTGCTAGAAAAAATCATAGTACTTTACTTATAACCGGTAGAATAGAAAATATTGCAACAATGCCTTGTAATCCATCTATAGGTGGTTCTGCTAAAGGAATTGTTGTTAGAGAAATAGATGCTTTAGGCGGGGAAATGGGAAAAAATGCTGATAAATCTTTATTGCAAATGAAAATGCTTAATTCATCTAAAGGTCCTGCTGTTAGAAGTTTAAGATCACAAACTGACAAAATTACTTATCCACAAGAGATGTTGAAAACTTTAACTAATCAAGATAATTTAACTATATTAGAAGGAATTGTTGAAGATTTAATTGTAAATGATAATACTGTTTGTGGTGTTATTTTGGAAGATACGAGAAGGATAACTAGTGACGTTGTAATTTTGACAACAGGCACTTATTTAAAAGCAGATATTTTAATTGGTTCAGAAAGAAGAAGAGAAGGTCCTCATGGAGAAAAGCCTTCTAATCACTTAAGTGATAATTTAAAAAAATATGGTTTTGATATATTAAGGCTTAAAACAGGTACTCCACCTAGAATAGATAAAAATAGTATTGACTTTAGTAAGACAAAAATAGAGTATGGAGATAATCTGGCTTATACATTTAGTTTTGATAATGAACCACTTTATGATGTTACAAAACAAATACCTTGTCATTTAATATATACAAACGAAAAAACACATAAAATTATATTTGATAATTTAGATAAATCAAGTATGTATGGTGGATATATAAAGGATGCTGTGGGTCCTAGATATTGTCCTTCTATTGAAGATAAATTAGTTAAATTTAAAGATAAAGAAAGACATCAATTATTTTTAGAACCAGAAAGTATTTATTATGATGATATATATATACAAGGGTTTTCTACTAGTATGCCTAGAGATGTGCAAGAAGAAATGGTTCACAGTTTACCTGGATTAGAGAAAGCTAAAATATTAAAATATGCTTATGCTATTGAATATGATGCAATATATCCTACACAATTAAATCAATCTTTAGAAACTAAAATTATTAATAATTTGTTTACTGCTGGTCAGATTAATGGTACATCTGGTTATGAAGAAGCGGCTTGTCAAGGATTAATAGCGGGGATAAATGCTTCATTAAAACTGGAAGGAAAAAATCCATTAATATTAAAAAGGAACGAAGCTTATATTGGTGTTTTAATCGATGATCTAGTAACAAAAGGTACTGAAGAACCATATCGTTTATTAACTTCAAGGGCAGAATACAGGTTGCTTTTAAGAAACGATAATGCCGATCTAAGACTAAGGGAATATGGTTATAATGTTGGACTTATAAATCAAGAAAAATATAATAGATTAATTGACAAAAAAAATAAAATAAATGAACTAATAACTTATTTTAAAGAAACGAAAATAAAAATTGATGGTAAAAGCGATTATATTTATAATATTTTAAAAAGACCTGAAATTAATATTGATTTTTTAAATGAAAAATATGACTTAAATTTAAAATATTCTAAAGAAGTTATGGAACAAGTAGAAATACAAATTAAGTATGAAGGTTATATCGATAAAACAGAAAAAGAAGCCAAAAAAATGTTAAAATTTGAAGAAAAACAAATACCTTATGACATTGATTATGACAAAATTTCTAATTTAGCTACTGAAGCAAGACAAAAATTAAATAAAATTAGACCTACTTCAATTGGGATGGCAAGTCGAATAAGTGGGGTTAATCCTTCGGATATAGCTATTTTATTAGTATATTTAAAGAGGTATTATAATGAGTGAGAAAGTGTTTTTAGATGAATTAGAAAAAATTGGTATAAAACTAGATACTAAACAAATTAATCAATTTGCAACTTATTTTCAATTACTTATCGAATGGAATGAGAAAATTAATTTAACTTCTATTGTTGAAAAAGAACAAGTTTATCTTAAACATTTTTATGATTCTTTAACAATTGCTAAAATATGTAATTTAGATAATCAAAAATTATGTGACATTGGGACTGGTGCTGGTTTTCCTGGGATTCCTTTAAAAATTGTTTTTCCTAACTTGAAGGTAACTTTAGTTGATTCTTTAGGGAAAAGATGTACATTTTTAAATGAAGTAATTGAAAAACTTAATCTTGAGGATATAGAAGTAGTAAATGAAAGAGCTGAAGTATTCTCAATTGAAAACGTAGAAAAGTATGATATAGTAACTGCTAGGGCTGTAGCACCTTTATCACAATTATTAGAAATTGCTATATGTGCAGTAAAAATTAATGGTATCTTTATAGCAATGAAAACTAAAAATAGCGATGAAATTTTATATTTAGACAATTGTTTAAATAAATTATCATTGACACTTAACAAAAAAATTGAATTTCTCTTACCATTTGAATGTAGCAATAGACTTTTAATTTCTTTTAAAAAAAATGAAAGAACTAATAAAAAATATCCTAGAAAATATAATTTAATTAAAAAAAATCCACTCTAAATTATTTCCCGGGAAATAATTTACTCGGGAAATAATTTTATTTCCCGTCTTTTTTGTTTGGGAAATAGAATTATTTCCTAGTTTTTTGTCATTTTTCTTGTTTTTTTGACAAATATATTGTATTATAATATTGTATATAATAAAAGAATAAAGAGAGGGTGAAAATTATGAATTTAGGAAAAGAAATATCATATATCAAAATTAGTGATATAATCCCTAACAGATTTCAACCAAGGCTTACTTTTGATGAGAATGAGCTAAATGAATTGGTAGCTTCAATAAAACTGCACGGAATAATTCAGCCTTTGGTTTTAAGACAAATTGGGGATAAGTATGAAATAATTGCTGGTGAAAGAAGATATAAAGCAGCAGTTAAAGCTGGATTAACCGAAGTACCTGCTATTATTACTGTTCTGAATGATAAAGAAAGTGCCGAAATTGCTGTTGTGGAAAATATTCAAAGAAAATCTTTATCGGCGATTGAAGAAGCAAAATCTTATAAAAAATTATTGGATTTAGGACAATTAACTCAAGATCAGTTAGCTCTTAGAATGGGAAAAAGTCAATCTAATGTAGCAAATAAACTTAGATTACTTAGTTTGGATGGAGAAGTTCAAAATGCTTTACTAGTTAATAAAATATCTGAAAGACATGCAAGAAGTTTACTTCAATTAAAAGATTTAAATAAACAAAAAGAAATTTTGAATAGAATTATTAACGAAAGGTTAACAGTTAAACAAACAGATGATATTATAAAAGATTATTTAAATAATATTAACAATTATAATGAAGAAAAAGAAGAAGAAATTAAAATGATTTCTGAAAAAGAAGTAACACCTATTAATAATATAAACAAAGTTAATGATGAACAGGTTAATATAATTAATCACACACCTTCAATTAATCCAAATTTAAGTGATAATAATGTTATTAATTTAGATTTATTAAATGGTGATAATATTTCTAATATGGAAATTAATGATAATATTCAAAATGCTTTAAAAAATTTGGATATAGTTGATACTAAATCAGATGTATTTAATGATACTGAACCAGTAGTTGAAGATAAAACTCAAGTATTAGATATTAATAAAATTAAAGAAGTGGCTCAAGATATTAATAAACCTAAAGATTTACCTAATTTTGATGATTTATTAAAATCTGATTTACCTAAAAATGAAGATAATACTAACAATAAAAATTCGATTTTTAATCTTAATAATAATAAATTTGTACCAAGTTTTAGTGAATCTACTACAATCGATAGTAGTAATTCACTAAATAATGAGGCGAAAATTGTCGATAATCCTTTATTTAATAATCAATCTAATGATGAATTTAATAATATTATTAAACCATTAGAAATATCAACTATTGAACCATCCGATGAGATAAATAATATTCCTTTAGTTCAAAAATTTGATTTACCAAAATTAGAGCCGATTAATACAAATCAACAATTTAGGTCAACAAATTCTATTAACCAAGCAGTAAATATACTAAGAGATAGTGTTAAAAAAATTGAGGATTTAAATTATGATGTTGATTGTGAAGAATTGGATTTACCTGGAGAATATCAATTTATTATAAAAATTATTCAAAAAGACTGATATTTAAGTCTTTTTTTTTTATATTTAATGTATTTAAAATAAATATCCACATGTATATTTTTATTTTTTATTGTTTTCCACAGGCTTTTGTGAATTATTTTTCTTATTTTTATTATAAAATTTTAATTATCCACAGTTTTCCACAATGGTGTTGATATATTTTTGCACATTGTTTATATATAAAATTAATAAATTTGTGGATAAAATAGCTAATTATATTAATTATTTAAAAAATAATTGTTCATATGTTGTTTAAAAGTTGTGAAAAAGATGTGAAATGTGTAAAATGACCTTTATTTTTAGGGAAAAATAAGTTAAAATGTTGTTAGAATGAAATGAAGGAGGCTATTATTATGAACAGTGTTAATGTTGATATAATATGGAATAATTTTTTAGATAAAATTAAAGAACAGATTTCTTCTATTTCATTTGAGGCTTGGTTTAAAGATACTAAACTATATAAAATCAATGGAAACACTGCAATAATCATTGTTCCCCTTAATTTACATAAAAAGCATTTAACAGAAAATTACATTACATTAATTGAAGAAACATTTAATAATTTAACAGGTACTAATTTTAATTTTTCTTTTTTGCTAGAAGATGAGGTGGAAAATGAGGAAAATGTCGAAGTTAAAAGTGAAAACGGTGGTATTCCTTCATATAACTCAATAGATGCAAATTTAAATCCAAATTATACATTTGATTCTTTTATTAAAGGGGAAAGTAATAAATTCGCATATACAGCTTCATTATCTGTTGCAGAAAAACCTGGTAAAGCTTATAACCCATTATTTTTATATGGCAAAAGTGGACTTGGAAAAACACATCTTATGCACGCGATTGGTAACTATATTTTAAATAATTCAAATTTAAAGGTATTATATGTTACTAGTGACGATTTTGTTAACGATTTTATTAGCGTTATTAGAAATAAAGATAAGGATAATTTTGAATTAATAAATACATTTAAAAGTAAATATAGAAATATTGATGTTTTACTTATAGATGATATTCAATTTTTAGAAAATGCTACTGCTACTCAACAAGAATTTTTTCATACATTTAACGAGTTATATAATTCTAACAAACAAATTATTATTGCATCTGATAGATCTGTTAATGATTTGAAACTACTTGAAGAAAGGTTAAGAACAAGATTTGCTTGGGGACTTACCGCAAATATTTTTCCACCTGATTATGACTTAAGAATGAGTATTATAAGAAAGAAAATAATGTATAATGAATCTGCAAAAGATGTTCCGGATGAAGTTATTGAATATATTGCTAATAGTTTTGATTCTGATGTTAGACAATTAGAGGGGGCTATTACTAGAGTTTTTGCCTATGCTTTAATGATGAATAATGGAATTGTAGATTTAAATACTGCAATTGATGCATTGAAAGATCAACTAACTACCAAATCGGCCTTTAAAAATGATATTCATAGAATTCAACAGATTGTAAGTGATTATTTTCAAATAAAAATTGAAGATTTAACAGGTAAAAAAAGGACTAAAAATATTGCATTTCCTAGACAAATTGCTATATACCTGTGTAGAAATATGACTAATGAATCATTTCCTAGAATAGGAAGTTATTTTGGTGGAAGAGATCATTCTACTATTATGCATTCTTGTGATAAAATTGCCGATAGTTTAAAAAATAATGAGCAGGTTAAAGATATAATAAAAGAACTTA
The DNA here is from genome assembly GCA_016302935.1 of Bacilli bacterium. Lineage (GTDB taxonomy): Bacteria > Bacillota_I > Bacilli_A > RF39 > UBA660 > JAEDMO01. The sequence goes on from JAEDMO010000001.1 coordinate 56,819, forward strand.
AAAAACTTTTATCCACATAGATACTTAATTTTCAATAACTTTATTTACATATTTTCAACATGTAAATTAAAAAAAATGTGCATAAAATAAGAGTAAATTGGAGTTATCCACATTATCCACAGTATAATAATCAATAAAATATTATATAAGAAAGAAGGAATTAAAATGAAATTTATTATTAAAAAAGAAATTTTGATGGAAAACTTAAATAATGTGTCTAAAGCTATTTCATCTAAAAACTTAATACCAATTTTATCAGGTATAAAATTTGAATTAAATAAAAAAGGATTGTTCTTAAGTGCTAGTGATACCGATATATCTATAGAATGTTTCATAGATAAGGAAAATATTGTTAATATATATAGTGAAGGAAGTATTGTTATCGGTGGAAAATATATTGTCGAATTAGTAAGAAAGTTACCTAGTACTGACATTACTATAGAGGTAATAGATGGTTATAAGATGTTGATAACTACTGAAAATTCATCATTTAATTTAAATGGTATAAATCCTAATGAGTTTCCTAATTTATATCTTGAAGAAACCAAAGAACCTATTACTTTAAATACAAATTTATTTAAAGAAATTATTAATCAAACATCATTTACTGCTAGTAGTAGTGAAACGCGTCCAATTTTAACGGGAATTAATTTTAAAATTAATAATAATGTTTTAGAAGTTATTGCAACCGATTCATATCGTTTAGCAAAGAAGAAAATAGATGTAGATGTAAATGTTGATAATATAAATGTAGTTATTCCTTGTAGAAATTTATTAGAACTTTCTAAAATAATTACAGATGATAATATTAATTTGGAAATTCATTTATTTACTAATAAAGTGTTGTTTAAATATAAAAATATTTTATTTCAGTCTAGATTATTATCAGGTACTTATCCTGCTAGTTCAAATATTATTCCTTTAGATTTTAAAATTAGTGTAGAATGTGAGTTAACTAAATTATTTGGTATGATAGATAGAGCTTCATTATTAACTAGTGATAAAGATAAAAACACGATTAAATTAATACTTGAAAATAAAATATTGACAATTTTTTCAAATTCTCCAGAAATTGGAAAGGTTGAAGAAAAAATGAATGTTGATAACGATAATTTTATCGATATTTCATTTAGTTCAAAATATATGTTGGAAGCTTTAAGAAGTTTTAAATCTGATAAAATTTTAATTAATATGATTGATAATAATAGTCCTATTATATTAAAAGAAGTAGATAATGACTCATTAATTCAATTAATATTACCAATAAAAACATATTAGTACGACAAAAATCAACAAAATTTGACAAATATATGTGCTTTAATAAACAGCATATATATTTTTTTTAATATATATTGGAAGGAGGTAAATATGAATAATTCTTATATAATTAATAAAAACACTTTATTAATTAAGTCAACTATTGATAAAAAAGGTGTAGTAATATTTGATGATAAAAAAACTATCAATTTAGACATTATTTTACACAAATTTATTAATGATTGTTGCAAATATTATGGTAATTCATATAAAGGAAAATTTGAAAGTAGTAAAATATATTTAAACAAGAATATAAAGTTACCTATTATTATAAGTGAAAATTACGAATTAATTATTTTTCCTACTAATTCAATTAGAAATCCTAATTGTATATGGATTGTTTATAATAATATAGATAATATCAAAAAATTGGATAATAAAAATACGATTATTATTTTTAAAAATGGTATTGAATTTTGTGTTAATTGTTCTTATAATGTTATAAATAACCAGATTAATAATTGTGCGAGATTAAAGTGTGTTTTAATTGAGAGAAAAAGAGCGCTTAATGTGTAAAAAATAGTGCTTTTTTCTTTTTTTTTGACGAAAAATATGATATAATTTTAGTAGTTATATAGAGGAGTATTTGTGTATTAAAAAGGTGATTATATGAGCTATAAATTAGGTTTTAAATGATATTAAAAAAATTAGAATTAAAAAATTATCGAAATTATAAAAATGCATGTTTAAATTTTAATTCTGGTTTAAATATTTTAATAGGAAATAATGCTCAAGGTAAAACAAATATTTTAGAATCTATATACGTACTTAGTTTAAGTAAATCATTTTTAACCAATAATGATAAAAATTTAATAAAAATAGGGGCTGATTCTGCTAAAATTAAAGGTATTTTTGATATTCAAAATACCACTAAACAATTTTCTGTTTTATTAAATCATTTAGATAAAAAAGTTTATATTAATGACAAAGAAGTTAAGAAAATAAGTGATTATGTTTTAAACATTAAAATTATTAGTTTTGGTCCTAGTGATTTAAAAATTATTAAAGATAGTCCCAGCGGTAGGAGAAAATTTTTAAATATTGCCTTATCGCAATTGGATTGTAAATATTTCAATACTCTAAGTAAATTTAATAGTATTTTACGTAATAGAAATGAGTATTTAAAAAAGATTAAGAAAGATAATGGCAAATATGATATTGCATATATTGAAGTATTAAATAATAAATATGTTGATTTATGTATAGAAATATTTATTAAAAGAAAAACATTTGTGGATAATATAAATAATATTATCTTTAAAAAATATGGTGAAATTACTGGTGATTATAATTTATCTTTAAAATATGATTCTATATTTAATAATGTAGAAGGTACAGAATATAAACAATTTTTATTAAATAAGTTATCAGATAATTTTGATAAAGAAATATATTATGGTAATTCTATATATGGAGTTCATAGAGATGATTTTTCTTTTTATTTAAATGACATAAATTTAGGTTTATATGGATCCCAAGGACAACAAAGAGTAGCAATATTGGCGTTAAAATTAGCAGAATTAGATATTTTTACAAAATATTTAAATGATACCCCTATATTATTATTGGATGATTTATTTAGTGAATTAGATATTTTGAAAAAAAACAATATTTTAAAAAAAATAAGTCCTGATATTCAAACAATAATTACTACTACTGATTTAAATAAAATAGATGATGATTTAATTAGTAAATCAAATATATATGTGATAAACGACGGAGAGGTAGATGATAAAAATGGAAAATAATAATCAACATTATGATGCTTCAGATATTCAAGTATTAGAGGGATTAGAAGCAGTTAGAAAAAGACCTGGAATGTATATAGGTACAACTAGTTCTAGGGGTTTACATCACTTAGTTTGGGAAATTGTGGATAATTCTATTGATGAAGCTTTAGCTGGATATTGTGATGATATTGAGATTATTGTTAATAAAGATGGTTCTGTAACCGTTAAAGACGATGGTAGAGGAATTCCGGTAGATATTCATAAAAAGACAGGCATTTCTACTGTGGAAACTGTATATACTGTTTTACATGCTGGTGGCAAATTTGGTGGTGGCGGTTATAAAGTATCCGGTGGATTACATGGTGTTGGTGCTTCTGTTGTTAATGCTTTAAGTAAATGGGTTGAAGTTACTGTCTATAATGGTGGAAAAGTTCATTATGTTAGATTTGAAAATGGTGGTCATATTGTTGAACCATTAAAAGTTATTGGCGAATGTGATATAAATAGAACTGGTACGACTGTAACTTTTAAACCTGATGCTGAAATATTTAGGGAAACTACTGAATTTGATTATGAAATATTAAAAACAAGGGCTAGAGAATTAGCATTTTTAAATAAAGGTTTACGAATTATATTATGTGATGATATTACTGGTCAAAAAGATACATTTGTTTACGAAGGTGGAATTAAAGAATATGTTAAATTACTCAACCAAAACAAAACACCTATTCATAACGATATAATATATGTTGAAGGTAATGAAAGTGATGTATCTTTAGAAGTAGCTTTGCAATATAATAGTAGTTATAATAGTGCTATTTATTCTTTTGTTAATAATATTACAACTCCAGAAGGTGGAACTCACGAAGATGGTGTTAAAAATAGTCTTACTAGAATTATAAATAATTATGGTAGGGTTAATAAAATACTTAAGGATAATGATGAGGCTTTAATAGGTGACGATGTTCGTGAAGGTATTACAATGATTGTTTCTGCTAAAGTACAAAATCCTGAGTTTGAAGGTCAAACTAAAACAAAATTAGGTAATAGTGAAGTAAGAAAAATAGCTTCTAATATATTTAGTAAAGAATTCGAAAGATTTTTAATGGAAAATCCTGATCAAGCTAAAATAATTGTGGAAAAAGCTATAACTGCCTCTAGAGCCAGAGTTGCTGCTAAAAAAGCTCGTGAATTAACTCGACGTAAAGGTGGCTTAGAATTATCTAATCAATGGGGAAAATTGACGGATTGTTCAAGCAAGGATGCTACAATTTCAGAAATATTTATCGTCGAAGGTGATTCTGCTGGTGGTTCTGCAAAAGGTGGTCGTAATCCTAAAACACAAGCTGTATTGCCATTAAGAGGAAAAATATTAAATGTGGAAAAAGCAAGGTTGGATAAAATATTAAATAATGAGGAAATTAGAAGTATGATAACGGCTTTTGGTACTGGAATAGGTGAAGAATTTGATATTTCAAAATTACGTTATCATAAAATAATTATAATGACCGATGCCGATGTTGATGGTTCACATATTAGAATATTATTATTAACCTTATTTTATCGTTTTTTTAAACCTGTTATCGAAGGTGGGTATGTTTATGCAGCTCAACCGCCATTATATAAAATAAAACATGGTAAAACAATAAAATATGTATTAACTGATGAAGAACGTGATGAATATGTTAATGATTTATTGTTAAAAAATCCTAATACAAAATATGAAGTTAGTCGTAATAAAGGGCTTGGTGAAATGGATCCAGATGAATTATGTGATACAACTATGAATATTGATCATAGAACATTGGTTCAAATTACTATTGACGATGCTCTTCAAGCTAACGAAATTTTTGAAACTCTAATGGGAGAAGAAGTTGAACCACGTAGAAAATTTATTCAGGAAAATGCTACATATGCAGAAAACTTGGATTTTTAGGAGGAATTTATGGATAAATTTGAACAAAGAGATATAGTAAGTGAGGTAAAGAAATCATTTATAGAATATTCAATGAGTGTTATTATATCAAGAGCTTTACCTGATTTAAGAGATGGTTTAAAACCGGTTCATAGACGTATTTTATACACTATGTACGAAGATGGTTTAACACCTGATAAGCCTTTTAGGAAAAGTGCTACTACAGTAGGTGCTGTTTTAGGACGTTACCATCCACATGGTGATACATCTGTATATGATGCTATGGTTCGTATGGCACAAGTTTTTAGTTATCGCTATGTTTTAGTTGATGGTCATGGAAATTTTGGGTCAATAGATGGTGATGGAGCAGCAGCTTATCGTTATACTGAGGCAAGGCTTTCAAAAATATCCTTAGAATTATTACGTGATATTAATAAAGATACGGTTGATTTTTTGGATAATTTTGATAGTACAAGAAAAGAACCTAAAATTTTGCCTAGTAGATTTCCTAATATATTGGTTAGTGGAACGATGGGAATTGCAGTTGGTATGGCTACTAATATTCCTCCTCATAATTTAGGTGAAGTAATCGATGGTTGTGTTGCGTATATCGATAATCCGGATATAACAATTGATGAATTAATGAAATATATAAAAGGTCCTGATTTTCCTACTGGTGCTACTATTTTGGGAAATAGCGGTATTAAAAAGGCTTATGAAACGGGTCGGGGAACAATAACAATTAGAAGTAAGGTTGATATTGTTGAAAACAATGGTAAGAATCAAATAGTAATCACTGAATTACCTTATCAAGTAAATAAATTGGAATTACAAAAGAGAATTGGGGAATTGGTACGTGATAAAATTATTGATGGGATTGCTGATTTACATGATGAAAGTAACGTTCAAAATGGCGTAAAAGTAGTAATAACTTTGAAAAAGGATGCTAACGCTAACGTTGTTTTAAATAATTTGTACAAGCATACTCAATTACAGACAAATTTTGGTATTATTTTTCTAATGATAGATGAAATGGAACCTAAAATACTAAATTTAAAAGAAATAATTGCTAAGTACATTAATTATCAACAAGTTATAATTGTAAGAAGAACTAAATTTGAGTTAGAAAAATCAGAAAAAAGAGTTCATATATTAGAAGGTTTAAAAATAGCTCTTGATAATATTGATGATGTTATTAAGATAATTAAATCTTCAAAAAGTGATGAAATTGCAAAAGCACAACTTTCTTCCAAATATGGTTTGGATGAAGTGCAATCTGACGCTATATTAGAAATGAAATTACGTCGTTTGACTGGATTAGAAAGAGATAAAATAGAAAATGAATTAGCTGAATTACTTAAATTAATTCAAGAGTTAAAAGAAATTTTGGCTAGTGGTGAACGAATATTGAATATTATTAAAACAGAGTTATTAGAAATTAAAGAAAGATATTCTGACGAAAGAAGAACATCAATTGATATGACCGCTATCGAATATATAGAAGACGAATCGTTAATACCTGTGGAAAACTGTGTTATAACTTTAACACAAAAAGGTTATATAAAGAGAATGCTTTCATCAGTGTATAAAATTCAAAATCGTGGTGGTGTTGGGATTAAAGGGATGACTACCAATGAAGAAGATTATGTGGAAAACATTATTAATGTAGTTTCTCATGATTATGTGTTATTTTTTACAAATTATGGAAAAGTTTATCGTATGAAAGGTTATGAAATACCTGAATATAGTAGGCAATCAAAAGGATTACCAATTATAAATTTATTAGGACTCGATAAAGGTGAATTTGTACAAGCGCTTTTGAAGATAAGTAATGAAGAAGAATATAAATATTTAGTAGCGGCTACCAAAAAAGGAATTGTTAAAAGACTAGATATCTCAGATTTTGATAGTATTAGATCTAATGGTAAGAAGTTTATTACTTTAAATGATGACGATGAAATAGTATCAGTTAAGAAAACTTTTGGTAATAATGATATTTTAATAGCTTCATCTTCTGGTAAAATGATTAGATTTAATGAAACAGATGTTCGTGTTATGGGAAGAAGTGCTTTTGGTGTAAAAGGTATAGATTTATCTGACGACTCAATAGTAGTTGGTATGGAAATAGCTGAAGATGATCAAATGGTGTTGGTTGTAACTGAAAACGGATATGGTAAAAAAACAAATATCAGCGAGTATAGAATTACCAAAAGGGGAGGAAAAGGCGTAAAATCATTAAATATAACTGAGAAAAATGGAAAAATTATTGCATTTAAAACAGTTATGGATGGGTATGATTTAATGCTTATTACAAACGAAGGTATTGTTATTAGATTAGATGCTGATAAATTACCAAATCTAAGTAGGGTTACACAAGGAGTTAAATTAATTAATTTAAAAGATTCTCAAAAAGTTTCATCTATAGCTTTAATAAAAAAAGAAGATGAAAATAGTTCTGATATTGAATTTAATGAAGAAGAAATACAAACTAATGTTGAAACCAACTAAGCTATTAACTAAAAAAGTTAATAGCTTTTTTTAATTTAGAAAACAAAGTTCCACGTGAAACATCAAAAAAGAGGCAAAATAAAAATAGAGGCAGAAAACAAAGTTCCACGTGAAACATCAAAAAAGAGGCAAAATAAAAATAGAGGC
>JAEDMO010000011.1 GCA_016302935.1 Bacilli bacterium
AAGGTATTGAACTCGGAAAGTTACAAGGAATTAAAAAAGTAGTTAAAAGTATGCTCGATAAGAATATGGATATAAAGAATATTATTGATATAACCGGATTAAGTGAAGAAGAGGTAAAAAGGATAATTAATATTTAAAAGCAAAATATCTGTTTAATACAGGTATTTTTTTGTTGTTTCGTTTTTCTATTATTTTCATATAAATAATAGAAAAATAATATGATTAATTAGGTGATACAATGAGACTACTTACTAGATTAAATGAATATATTAATGAGGATAGTTATGAGATAAGGATACTTGATAATGTACTAGATATTAGTAATTATATTGAGATTAGAGAGTTTAGTAGTACTCAAATTGTAATTATTCATAAAAATGGTAAAACGATAATTGAAGGGTCTAATTTAGTAATTAAAGTTATGCTTGATAGTGAAATAAAAATTACGGGTAATATTACTAATATTTTATTAAGGTGAAGATATGGAAAATAAATACTTAAAGAGATTAGATAAAATTGTTAAAATTAAAGTCAGTGGGAGAAATGTTTATCGTTTTATAGATAGATTGATTAAGGATAAAGTGTATATATATGATTTAAAGATTATTAATATTAAAAATGTTATTATTAAGATTAGCTATGATGATTATTTAATTCTTAAAGATAAAAAATCAATATATGATATTGATTTATTGGATGTTTATGGAAAACTTAAAATAAAAAAATATTTTAAGGAGCATTATGTTTTTATTATCTTTTTAATTATAGGGTATGTTGTACTTATGTTTTTATCTAATTTTATTTTTGATATTGAGGTAGTACATGCAAATTTTGAGATTAGAGAACTTGTATATAGAGAACTTAGAAAAAATGGTATAGAAAAATATATATTTCGTAAAAGTTATCAGGAATTAGAGAATATAGAAAAAAATATTTTGGATAATAATAAAACGAAAATAGAATGGATTGAGATTAATAGAAGTGGGACAAAGTATATTGTTAGAGTAGAGGAAAGAAAAATAGATAAGGGAGAAGAAAGATTTGAGTATCAGGATATTGTTAGTAGTAAAAGTGGTATAATTACTAAAGTGTTAGCGGAAAGTGGAGAGATAATTAAAAATACTAATGATTATATAAAAGGTGGAGAGGTTGTTATATCTGGAAATATTACACTTCCTGATGGGAGTAGTGTTTTATCTAGAGCTAGTGGGAAGGTTTATGCTGAGGTGTGGTATTTAGTTGATGTTAGTTATCCTTATATTTATAGGGAGGAGATTTTAACTGGGCGAGCGAAAGAAGTATTTTTGATTAAGTTTTTAAATAAGAGAATATCTTTATTTGATTTTTCTAAATTTAATACTTTTAAGAAAAGTGATAGGATATTATTTGGTGATATATTTAAGTTTTTTAGTTTTATTAAGGAAAAACAATATGAAATGATTGTTATTGATGAATTTTATACTAAGGAAGAAGTTGTTGTTAAAGCTGTAGAAAGAGCGGTTACGAGAGTTAATGATACCTTGAGGGAAGATGAACAGATAATAAAGTATAGAATACTTAGTACTTATTATGATGAATCTAAAGTTAATTTAAAGATATTTTTTAGTGTTAATGAGGAGGTTAGTGAGGTTAGAAAAATAGATAATAATGAGGTAGAGGATAGTTAGATATATATATTGAAAATTTTATGATATTTTTTTCAAAACTAGTTATAATGACTAGTTTTTATATGTAAATTTTTGTAAAATATTATTATAATATAGTAAATTATGTAGATATTTGTTATAATTATAATGGAGAGTGGTAGAATGAAAAACTTGACTAGATATGCGTTATTATTTGTTAGTTTTTTTGTTTTTAGCTCTTTTGTATATGCTTTGGAAACTACGGAAGTGACAATGGGGAGAGTAGTTGGGGAGAGTGTTAGATTTAGAAGTGCACCGGATGCTAGCGATAGTTCTAATGTCCTTACTAGGTTATATGTTGGTGATAAGGTAGAGGTATTAAATAAAAATGCTGGTACTGGTAATGGATGTGAATTATCTTGGTATTACGTTAAATATAATGACATCGAAGGTTATCTATGTAGTGAATGGGTAAGAATTATTAATGATTCATCTGTAAGTAGTGAGTTTAATATTGAAGATTGGCCTATTGAATATAGGGAATACGTCTTTAAAATTCATGAAGAGTTTCCTAATTTTGTATTGTTACCACTAAATACAGGCTTGGATTTTTATACGGCAGTTTATAATTTTAGTAAAAATGATAAGAGTTTAATTTATTATACTTTGGATGTCGGTTATAGATCTGTAAGTAGTAAATCATATAATTATAAATTAGATGAATTTTATTATGATAAAAATGAAGGATCTAGATGGTATTATGCCTCTTATGATACGGTGGCATATTATTTAGATCCGCGAAATTTTTTGAATGAAACTAATATTTTTATGTTTGAAGATTTATCTTATAATACTACTTTACATACTAAGCAAGGGGTTGAAAAAATATTAACTGGAAGTTTTGTAACGAGTAGTGCTTTAAAGGATAAGTATGTTGGGTATCAGGATTGGTTTATGGAAGCTGCATCTACTTATAATGTTAGTCCTATTCATTTGGCGGCTAGGGTTAGGCAGGAGATTGGTAGTGGTTCTATAGCTGCTACTGGTGAGCCTTTTACTTATACAAAGGATGGTAAAACATATAATTTTAGTGGACTTTATAATCTTTTTAATATTGGAGCATATGGTTATTCACCACCTGCTATTGCTGGGTTGGTTAATGCTAATGGTGGTGTGGATGGTTCTAATAAGAATTGTGGCAGACCTTGGGTTAGTCCTTATAAGTCAATACTTGGTGGGGCTTGTACAATTAGTAGTGGTTATAGTTCTAAAGGTCAACAAACTTTATATTTGCAAAGATTTAATGTTAATCCAGATGCTGCTAATGCAGTTTATACTCATTCTTATATGACAAATATAAGTGCACATTTATCAGAATCTTCATCATCTTATAAGGCTTATGCTGCTTCTGATTCACTCAATCAAGAGATAACTTTTTTAATTCCGGTTTATTTGAATATGCCAAAGGAAAAAGTTAGTTTGCCAAATAAGGGAAATCCTAATAATTATTTGAGCGATATTAGGATAAACAATATAAGTTTGGAAGAGTTTGATGGGGACAAAGTTGATTATGAGGTAATTGTTTCTGAACTTACTAATAAGGTTAGTATTTCTGGTACTACAGTTAATGCTAATGCGACGATAAGTGGTATTGGAGATTATGATCTTACTGATATGGAAACTACTGTAACTTTGGTGGTGACAGCTCAAAATAAGGCAGTTAGAAAATATAATGTTAAGATAGTGAAGGATGATAGTAAGCCGTTAGAAATTAGTGATATTTTAGATAATATAGGAATAAAATACAATGATAAATATATAAGCGGTATTAGTAGTGGGGTGCTTTCTTCCAATATAATTGATAATGTTAAGAAATTAACGTTGAAGGCTAATGCTGTCATTAATGATGAAAAGGGTGTGGTTAAGACTAATTCATCTTTGGTAACCGGTGATAAATTTATTATTAATTCTAATGATAAGAGTCAAGAATTTATAATTGTTGTAACTGGTGATAACAATGGTGATGGTGAAGTTTCACTCATAGATTTGTTGAGGACACAAAAGTATATGCTTGGTGCTAGCAATTTGGATGATAAATATATGCTTGCTAGTGATGTTAATGGCGATGGTAATGTAGATTTGGTTGATTTACTAAGAATTCAAAAATATTTACTTGGTTATATTGATAAGTTATAGAAAGGGGTATTTATGAAATTTTTGAAAAGAATTGTATTTGTGTTATTTTTGTTTGTGCTTGGTTTATTTAAGGTTAATGCATCTTCAGCACTTATTAATGTTTCTACTAATAAAACTAGTGTGGTTGTAGGAAACAGTATAACTGTGACGGTGAAAATATCTTCTACTGAGGCAATTGGAGCTTGGGAATATGATTTATCTTATGATAATAGTATCTTGAAACTAACTTCTGGAACAGCACATGTTGTTGATTATGCAACATCATCTTCTATAAAAACAAAAAGTTATACATACACATTTAAGTGTTTAAAAAGTGGAACTTCTAATATAAGTGTATCTAATTATAATGTGATTAGTTTTAATGAAAATCCGATGGAAACTCAAATATCTAAAACTAGAGTTAAGGTTATTACTAATGAGCAATTACAGCAATCATATTCTAAAAACAATTATTTGAAAACTTTGACTATTGATAAGGGTACGCTTAGTCCTGAATTTAATAAAGATACTTTAGAGTATAATGTAGATGTGGAAAATGGTGTGACAAGTGTAGTTATTGGAGCTACTTTAGAAGATAAAAAGGCAAAGTTAAGTGGTATAGGAACGATTAATGTTACTGAGGGAGTTAATAAAATAGAGGTTAAGGTAACTGCTGAGAATGGAAATGTTAGAAGTTATATAATTAATGTTATGGTAAAAGAATTAGCTCCTATTGTTGTTAAAATTGATGATAAGGAATATTCGGTTATAAGAAAAGAAGGTGTATTAGACCCTCCTAGTAATTATGTAAAGACCACAACTTTGATTAATGGTGAGGAAGTACTTAGTTATAAAAATGAAATTACGGATTATACATTGGTAGGTCTTAAAGATAGTCAAGGTTCTATGGCTTATTATATATATAAAGATGATACATTTTCTTTGTATCGTGAGATTAATTTTAATAAAATGAGTGTAGCTTTATTAAAAATGGATAAAAGTATTATTCCTGATGGTTATTTTAAAACGGTAATTGGAATTGATAATAAAGAAGTTGAGGTATATAAATTAAATGAAAGTAGTAATTATTCTTTACTATATGGTGTTAATACTGATACGGGTGAAAAAAATTTATATGTATATGATAGTAGGGAACATACTATTCAAATATATAATGATGAAGAAATTTCAATTTTAAATAAAAAAAATAATTACAAAAGTAAAATAATTATTGGGTTAGTGATTGGGCTTGGAATAGTTATTATTGCATTTGTGGTATATGCTTTACTGATTAATAAAAAATGTAGTTTAAAGGAGATAAGTTTGAAAAGGGAACTTTTGGCTAAAGAGAAAAAAGAAAGAGAATTATCATAATTATATTTATGGAAAGAGGAATAGTAAGATATTCCTTTTTTATTTTAAAAAATTCTATATTTTGATATAGAATAATTTTATTATATAAAGAAATTTGGTTCGTTATTATGTTTTGATTCTGTGTCATTTTCTTTTACATTTTCTTTGGTATTATCTAAGTTATTGTTATCATTTTCGTTGCTTTTTTCTTTCTCTTTTTCTTTAGGAGTAGTTTTAGTGTTGCTCGTTTCATCTTTGAAAGCTGAGGCTAATCTAAACATTGTTTTCATATTATTAAACATTGGACCAGTTTGTTTAATAATTGGAATAGCTTGATTTACAACGTTTAAGGTTTTTTGGGTGTTCGTTAGAATGTTTCCCAAGGTAATTCCACTACCTTTTAGTTTAGAAAAAATTCCTCCAGCATTTGCACCACCTCTTAGAATGTTTCCTAAACCGCCACTTGGTCCTCTAAATAAATTAGGTGACATAGTTGCTCTTCCTAGTAAACTAGGTCCTCTTAAAGGAGTGGGATTTATATTATTATAAAATGGAGGAAAAGGATTATTACCGTACATTTTTACCACCTTCCTAAAATAATATATGTTTTTAAATAAAAAAAGTTAAAAAATATATAAAAATATGTTACAATATTAATAGTAGGGGACTGGGATGATAAAAAAAGGGGATGTCAATATGATATTAGATATTTTGTTGTGGCCTTTTTTGATGATATACAAGGTAGAAAAATTGTTTTTTAATGGCTTGTGTAGTGTTTTTTCTGCTTTGAATAAGCCAATCGGCGGTAGTAAGAAAATAAGCGATGATGCTAAGCCTTTAGATTTTGAATCTTCTGATACTGTTAGACATAAAAAGAAAAGAAGATTTAATTATGTTGTTAAAGATATGTCTGGCAAGTCAGTTAGCGGTTATTTAGATGCTTATTCACAAATAGATGTACATTCATTTTTGTTAAGTCAAGGATATGAAGTATATAGTATTACCGAAGATAAGTTTTCTAGTAGATTAGGGCTTGCTCAACTTGGCAGTCTTCGTAAGATGAGAGCTAAGGATTTAATATTCTTTTTAACTCAGCTGTCAACTTATATAAAAGCGGGTATTCCATTGGTTGAATCGGTTAAGATATTGAGTCGTCAAACTAAAAATAAAAATGAAAAAAGGGTATATCAAAAAATTGTTTATGAACTTAATTCTGGGGTTAATTTTAGTGAAGCTTTAGTAAGACAGGATAAAGTTTTTCCTAAGTTACTTATTAATATGATTAAAACGGCTGAAATGACAGGACAGCTTACTGATACTTTGGATGATATGGCTGAATATTATAAAACAATCGAAAGTAATAGAAAGCAAGTAGTGTCTGCGATGACTTATCCTAGTGTAATTTTTGTAATTGCTATTGCGGTAGTGACTTTTATGATTTTGTATGTTGTACCACAGTTTGTTGGTATTTATGCTCAAGCAGGGGCTGATTTGCCTACTATTACTAAATTTTTAATTAATTTTAGTGATTTTGTCGATAAAAACATTATAACTATATTTTTATCTTTGGTGGCAATTATAGTGATAATTATTGTTTTATATAAAAATGTTACTGGAATAAGATATGGAATACAATGGTTGCTTATGCATATTCCAGTTATTAAATCGGTAATTATGTATAATGAAGTTGTGATGTTTACTAAAACATTTGCTTCTTTGATTAATCATGATGTTTTTATTACCGATAGTATGGAGATACTTGGTAGAGTTACTAATAATGAGATATATAAGATGTTACTTAGGGATGCTTTATCCAATTTGGCATCTGGTAAGAATATGTCTTTGGCGTTTAAAGGTCATTGGGCTTTTCCTTCTACAGCTTATGAGATGCTAGTTACTGGCGAGCAAACTGGTAGAATGGGTGAGATGATGGAGAAAGTGTCAGCTTTTTATCAGGAAGAACAAAAGACTTTGGTGACACAACTTAAGAGTTTAATCGAGCCGATTATGATTGTTTTTCTAGCTTTAATTGTTGGAGTTATTGTTTTGTCAATAGTAATTCCTATGTTTGATATGTATACACAAATTGGAGCTTAGTATGGAAAAGAGGTAATTTATGAATACTTTTTGGATAATTCTTTTCTTTATTGTTGGTACTATTTTTGGCTCTTTTTTCAATGTTGTAGCCGATAGATTATCTAATGGAAAATCAATAATAACACCAGCATCACATTGTGATAAATGTAATACGAAGTTAAAATGGTATGAGCTTATACCAATAGTTTCATATATTTGTCAAGGAGGTAAGTGTAGGTATTGCAAAAGTAAGATAGGTAGTAATCATTTGATTATCGAACTTGTTACAGGGGTTTTATTTGCTTCTTGTTACAATGAGTTTGCTTTTAGTTCAAAATTAGTTATAGCTTTAATATTTGTATCTACTTTAATAATTGTTATAGTTAGTGATATTGAATATATGATAATTTTAGATGAAGTTTTATTTGTAGGAATTGTATCGATTATCGTCTATGACTTTTTAGCTTTGGGTGTTTCTACCACTATTAATAATATTTTTTATGGAATATGTGCATTTATGACGATGTATGCTTTAAAATTGTTAGGAGACTTTATCTTTTCTAAGGAATCGCTTGGTGGTGGCGATATTAAGTTAATGTTCTTATTCGGTTTGGTATTAGGGTATGATATGGCTATCGTTTGTATTTTTTTAGGTACATTTTTAGCTTTCCCAATTTCTATATATGTTCTTATCAAAAGAAAAGATAATATTATACCTTTTGGACCATTTCTTAGTATTGCAGCAATACTTGTTTTGATTACTAAACTTAATTTAGATAAAATAATTTCTTTTATAGCAAAATAATATTTCTGTTCATATAATATTAGTGGTGATGGTATGAGCAAAAGGCAATTAAAAAAAATACTAACAGTATTAGGAGGAGTTGTTAGTATTCTTTTTTTAGCTCTTTTAGTGAATAATTATTTTAATATTTATTTATTTTTAGGTAGTGTTTTTTTAAATTGTTGTAATGTTTATATTAAAAATAATAAAAGGGAAAATAATAATGTTAGGGAATATTCAAATAGAAGTTGTAATAAGAATGCTAATGTTACTTACAGGACGCATGTTAATTGTAATAAATTTAGTAAAACAAAGGTTAGAGTTAGAAGAAAGGATTAGTTTTGTAAAAAGTTATCAATAATTAACAGGCATTCTTTGAAATTGGTAATAAAGGGAAAGTGGTGGGCTTTTTTGATAATTACTAAGCCACTATTTTTAATTTTTTCTTCCATTATTTTAGCTTCTTCAATTTTGGTGTCTTGATCGTATTCACCCCAAATTAGGAGAGTTGGTATTTTAATTTGAGAAAGGTTATTAGTATAATCTTCATTTACTATTTGGATTAAAATATCTTTCATTATTCCTTTGGCTTCGTTATAATCTTTGGAACCATATTGTTTTTTTAAATCATCTAGTAAATATTCTTGTTTTTCTCCTTTATATAGGGATGTTATCATTTTTTTAAGTATTTTATAACGATAATTTTTCATTTTTGCAAAAAAATTCTTTTTTCTTTTTATACCTGATGAATCAATTAAAATGGCACTTTTTACTTCTATATCGGTAGTGGTAATTAGGTCGATTATAGTTTTTCCTCCAAAGGAATGACCGATTAAAGTGGGATTAGTTATATTAAGTTTTTGCATAAATTTATATATAATTAAGGCATAATCATGGGTGGTAAAAACTGATGTTGGAGTAGAGCTTTCACCAAAACCTGGTAAGTCTAATGAATAAATATTGTAAGATTTTGATAGTTCATTTATTAAGTTGTTAAAATATTTGTAACTAGCGTTCCAACCGGGAATTAAAATAACGTTTTTCCCTTTTCCTTTGTTAATATAGCTTATATTCAAATTATCAATAGTCATTTGCATATTATCACCTAGAAAAATATATGTTTAAATTTTTTTAAATATGTTGACAATTAATGATTTTTAAGATAAAATTGTTATGTGCTTACGGAGTAGTACTCAAGAGGCTGAAGAGGCGCCCCTGCTAAGGGTGTAGGCTGGGAAACTGGCGCGAAGGTTCAAATCCTTTCTACTCCGCCATATAAAAAATTAAAGTTTCTGTTAAATCAGAACTTTTTTTGTTATATGATGGTTATAATAAAATTATGTTATTGATACAAAAACTATGTTATAATTAACTTAGTATAAAGGAGGAATAATGAATGGAAAATAAAATATGTCAAAGCTGTGGTATGCCTATTACTTCAAATGAACAATTAGGTATAAATAAAGATGGAAGTGTCAATGATGATTATTGTAAGTATTGTTATTCTAATGGTGAATTTATAGATAAAGTTACAATGGATGAATATATAGATATGTGTTCTAAATATGGTTTTCAAGCAGGAATGACTAATGAAGAGATGAAAGAACACTGTAAAAAATTGTTTCCAACTTTAAAAAGATGGAAAGTTAATTAAATTATATACCTTGTGATAATTCAAGGTTTTTTGTTTAAATAATTTATTTACAAAATATATGTTTTATTATACAATAGATTTAATTTGTTGGAGGGATTATATATGGGTGAATTTATAGTTTTATTTTCTTGTTCTTTTGTTTTGAAAGTTTCTTTGGATTTATTTTTTGATTTGCTTATGATGAGAGATGCGGCTAAATTAGGTTATAAATTTAAGCTTGATGGAATAACAGATGAATGTATGGAGGATGATGAAAATAAAAAGAGTAATTCATCTTTAAAATTAGATAAATTAATTTCTCTTGTTCCAATAGTTAATGCATTTATTTCTTTAATGAATGGGGTTAAATATATGGCTAATAAAGAATCGTATTTGAGGACTTTTTTAAAGCTTGATGCTTTGGAAAACTTAAATGTGTTAGAAGATGATGTTTTTTTAGAAAAACCTACTATGGTAACTGCTTATAAGATAAATAAAGATATGATAGAAATTCCTTTTTGTAGATATAAGGAAACGGGAAGAATATATTATTATATTGATGATAATGATATTTGTTATATAATAAAGGTAGAAAATGAAGCTAGGGAACTTACTTTATTTGAACAAAGGGAATATGTTATTAATGATATAAAGAAGAATATGCCAGTTGATGTAAAAAGAAGAGTAAAAAAAAGATAGTTTAACTATCTTTTTTAGTGTTTATTCGATAAAAATTAATAGATGGTCTATTAAAAAGTCGAAGGTTTAGGTCAGTATTACCAATTCCACTTGATATATATAATTTTGTATTGTTGATTGTGTAATAATTTTTATAGTATTTTTTAGCTCCATTTGGAGTATATAAAGCTCCTATAATAGGAATTCTTACTTGACCGTTATGTGAGTGACCGGATAATATAAGATCAACTTCTTGTTCTTTTAGAATATTAGTACTGTAATCTGGTTCATGGACTAATATAATGCTATAGGTATCATTATTTTCTTTTAAGTAACTAGTAGTGGACTTGATATCTGGGTTACCTAAAAGGGTATCATCTATTCCTCCTAGATATATTTTGTCTTTTTCTTTATTGATGATTATATCATATTGGTTATTTAATAAAGTAAAATTGCTATTTTTATATATTTTTTCTATTTTGCTTTTATTTTCTTCGTAATCGTGATTACCCATTATGGTGTATTTGCCGTATTTGGCAGAGATACTTTTTAATTGTTTGCTTATAGTTTCTACTATTTTATCATCTGTTTTTAGTGATTTATCAAGTAAATCACCGGTGAATATAACAATATCTGGATTAATAAGATTTATTTCATCAACTATTTGTTTTAATCTTTTACTGGTAATAACACTACCATAATGTAAGTCAGAAAAGTGAACTATTTTAAGACCGTTATAGGAATAGGGAAGTTTATCTGAGTAAATAGTATATTCTTTGGTAATTAGACCAGATGTGGCGATAAATCTTGCATATATTATTATGAGAATTATAGAAATTAAAATAATAATTATTGTTTTTATTTTTTTCATTATAAAACACTCCCTATTAAATATACAACTATGGCTAGGGTATTATGGAGCATATGCATTGATATACTTGAGAAGATATTGTTTGTTTTTACATATAAAGAGGCAAAGGTAAATCCTAAGGCACAATAGGGGATTAGATGAAGCAATGAGGAGATAGAATCAAGTGAAGAAATGACGTGGAGAGAGCCAAAGATAAAGCCACTGATAAAGATATATAAGTATTTTGATTTAAATACTTCTCTAAAACCATGACGAAAGATTAATTCTTCTGTAAATGGGGCGTATAATACCACTGAGAATATCATATACATTGGGTAGTTATCTATTAATGATCTAACGGCTTCTTCATTGTTTGCTAGTCCGGCATTTGTAAATGCTATAATTATCAAGTTACTTACAATCATAACTATAAAACCAATTAGCCAATATTTAAATGAAGTTTCGATGTTATTAGCAAAATTTTTGTTAAAAAAGCTTTTAAAATCTTCAATAATTTTTTTCTTGTAAGCAAAAAAGATAATGATAAGGAAAGTTATATCCGAAGTAAGCATTAATATTACTTTATTACTTTTATCAATTTTTTCTAAATCAATATCAAAAATTGAAAAAAGAATAGAGGAAAAAGTTAGTAATAAAAACGCTAATGATAAGGTTTTTAATAAAGTTAGTAATTCTTTTTTTATGTTTTTTTGTTTCATTTTATCACACACCTACATTTTATAGTATATCAAAAAAAGTGAGAAAGTGCTATAACAAGTTAAAAAATAAAGTTTAAAAATGTTTTAGTAAAATAAATATTTTTTTGTAAAATTATAAAAAAACTATTTACAAATACCAATCTTGATAGTAAAATAGTGGTATACAGTGGTTGCAAATGGAAGAAAGTGGGGGATAAACGATGCTGATTGGTGAATTTCATCATAATATCGATGATAAGAATAGATTAATTATTCCAGCGAAATTCCGCGATGAGATTGGCGATAAGTTCGTTTTAACCAGAGGATTAGATGGATGTTTATTTATTTATTCTTTAAGCAATTGGGAAAAAATCGTTGATAAACTTAAAAATCTTCCATTTACTAAAAAAGATGCTAGAACATTTATGAGATTTTTCTTATCGGGCGCCACTATTTGTGAATTTGATAAGCAAGGGAGAATCAATATTAATACTTCTTTAATAGAATATGCAAAAATAAAAAAAGAATGTGCGATTATAGGGGTTAATGATCGCCTAGAAATTTGGGCTTTAGAAGACTTTAACAACTTAATGGATGACAATAAAGATAATTTATCAGATATTGCTGAGAATTTATTTAGTATGGATTTTGAGATGTAATTATGCATAAGAGTGTTTTATTAAACGAAGTAATTGCTAATATGAATATTAAAGAAGATGGTATTTATGTTGATGCTACTCTAGGCTTTGGGGGTCATTCTTCTTCTATTTTAAAAGAAATTAAAAAGGGGTTTCTTTTCGCCTTTGATCAAGATGAGGAAGCTATATCTAGTTCTTATGAGAGATTAAGTAAATCTTATGATAATTTTCTTATTATTAAAGATAATTTTGTTAATATGCGTAAGCGTTTGATGGAACAGAATGTAAGCTGTGTTGATGGAATACTTTTTGATTTAGGGGTATCTAGTCCACAGTTAGATGAAGCTTATAGAGGATTTAGTTATCATAATGATGCTAGGTTGGATATGAGGATGGATCGCAATAACAAACTTAGTGCGTATGAGGTAGTTAATGATTATGATGAAGATGATTTGGCTAGAATTATTTATAATTATGGTGAAGAAAAGTATGCTAAGAGTATAGCAAGAAATATTGTTAAATATAGAAAAAATAAAAATATTGAAACAACTTTGGAACTTGTTGATATTATTAAAAGTAGTATGCCTTATAAGGCGATGAGGGATACGCATCCTGCTAAGAGAACTTTTCAAGCTATTAGAATAGAAGTAAATGATGAGCTTAATGTTTTAAAAAGTGCTTTGGAGCAAGCTTTGGATTTACTTAAAGTAAATGGTAGGATATGTGTTATTACTTTTCATTCGTTAGAGGATAGGATAGTTGCTAATACATTTAAAAAATATAGTGAAGTAGATAGCAATGTGGCTAATTTACCATATATACCAGAAGAATATTTGCCTAAATTTAAAGTGGTTGGCAAGTTTACTCCTAGTAAGGAAGAGATAAGTGAGAATAATAGAGCTAGGAGCGCTAAACTTAGGGTGATAGAAAGAATTAGGTGACAATAATGAAAAAGAATAAAAAGAAAAAGATGTTTACTAAGGTGGAGAGATTTTTATATAAGTCCAGTTTGGTGATTATTGTTTTTTTGGTGATTGGAACTATTTTTGGTCAAACAATGTTATCTAAAGTTAATTATGAAGTGGAAAAATTAAAAAATAATTTAGATGAACAAAAAGAAACTAATCAAAGTTTAGTTATGGTTATTAATGAGATGATTTCTTTAGAAAATATTCAAACTATTGCCGAATCAATGGGGTTGGCTTATAATAATGATAATATAAAAACAATTACGGAATAGAGGGATATGATGAGCAAAAAGATAAATACAAATAAGATAAAGAGTAACAAGGTTTTATTTGTTTTTGTCTTTTTTTTGTTTGGGGTATTTATATTAAGGCTTATATATTTATGTACTTTTAATTATAAAGTCGGTAATATTACTATTAAAGATTTTATTACTAATAGGAATATAAAAGAAGAATTAATTTTACCTGAACGTGGTAGTATATATGATAGTAAGGGAAATGTTTTAGCACAGGATGTAGCTAGTTATACGGTTATTGCATATTTAAGTGAATCTAGAAGTGAGAATAGTAAAGTACCTTTGCATGTGGTCGATAAGGAAAAGACAGCATCGTTGCTCGCTCCTTTAATTAATATGGAATATGAAGATGTTTTGGCACTTTTAAATAAGAAGAATGTATATCAAGTAGAACTTGGGCCGGGAGGAAGAAATTTAAGTCAATTGGAAATGGAAAACATTAAGAAATTGGAACTTCCTGGAATAGATTTTATAAAGAGTACGAAAAGATATTATCCAAATGGTGATTTTGCGTCTTATACTTTGGGTTATACGGTTAAAAAAACTGATGATGATAATAATGAATGGATCGTTGGTGAACTTGGAATAGAAGGGTATTATAACGATATATTGACTGGTAAAGAAGGATATATTTCTTATGAGAAAGATAAAAATGGTTACAAGATACCTAATGGGAGAGAATATATTGAAGAGGCTTCTGATGGGGCGGATATTTATTTAACTATCGATAATAATATTCAGTTATTTGTAGAGAATGCTGTTAAGGAAGCTTCTTTAAAGGGCGAGGATGAATGGCTTTTTATGATGGTGGTCGATGCTAAGACAGGGGCTATTTTAGGTAATTCTTCTACACCGTCGTTTGATCCTAATTTAAGGAATTTAACTTCTTATTTAAATCCCTTTGTTTCTTATGCTTATGAACCTGGGTCTACGATGAAGACGTTTACGTATATGTGTGCGATCGATAAGGGAACTTATGATGGGGCTGAAACTTATGTTTCTGGTTCTTATAAATATGTAGACCAAATTGATAAGACAAAGGTAAGTATTATTAATGACTGGAATAAAAAAGGATGGGGAACAATAAGTTATGATTATGGTTTTGCTATGAGCTCTAATATTGGAATTGTTAATATGCTTCAAAATTTTATTACTAAAAAAGACTTAAGAGAATGTTTGGAAAGATATGGATTTGGTAAAACTACTGGTTTTACTATGAATAAGGAATTAAAGGGAAATATTGATTTTACTTATGATATAGAGGCTGCTACTGCTGGATATGGCCAAGGTATTACGGTAACACCAATACAATTTGTACAAGCTTTAACCAGTATTGCCAATAGTGGAGAGATGTTAAAACCTTATATTGTTTCTAAAATTGTAGATAGTAATACGAAGGAAGTTATTTTGGAAAATAAAAGAGAAGTTGTATCAAAAGTTGCTAGTGCTAGTACTATTGAACAGATAAAAGATTTACTTCATAGTGTAATTTGTAATGATTCTTCTTTATGTACAGGTTCATCTTATTATTTAAGTGATTATAATGTAATAGGTAAGACTGGTACTGCTCAAATATATAACTATAAATTAGGTAAATATACTGATGATTGGATTTATTCTTTTGCAGGAATGTTTCCTTATGAAGATCCAGAGATTATTATTTATGCAGCTTCACAAAAACCAAATAGTAATCGTTATTTAGCTAATGCTGTTAAAACGGTTATTACTAATGTAGCTAAGTATATGGATATATCTGCTAATAACAATAATATTAAAAAAAGTTATATTTTTGATAATTATATAAATAAAAATAAAGATGATGTAATAAAAGGACTTTCTAAGATGGATTTAGATATAATGGTAATCGGGGATGGAAATAAAATAATTAATCAATATCCTCTTGGTAATAATACGGTTTACAGTAATGATAAGGTATTTCTACTAACTGATAGTTATACTAAGAAGATGCCTAATTTAATTGGATATTCTTATAAAGAAGCCAGTAATTTATTAAATTTAATTGGAATTTCCTTTAATGCTTCAGGTAATGGTTATGTCTATTTTCAAAGTATTAATGAGGGTACTTTAGTAAGCGATGAACAAATTTTGACAATAAATTTAAAAGGTAAGTATGATAGTTAGTAATTAGTTAATAATAATTGTAGGTGATAATATTTGAAAAAATATACATATACAATTATTTTTATTTTATTTAATTTAGCTTTTGTTTATTCTTTTTTAAGTCGTGGTGATGAAGATGATATACCGGTATTTTTAGAAGAGGAATATTATCAAGTATATAATATAGAATATGATGATGGTATTACTATTAATAAGTATAAGGAATTATTTACGGGGGTTAATTATGATGATTATTATATTATGGGATTTAAATTTAATAAGGAATATAATGATAAGATAAATAATTATATTGAAAATATTGAAATAAAAGGGGGTAATTTTTTATCTACTTTGGAAGAATATGTGAGTAAGTATGAAAATATTTTATATTTGAATAATAGGGAAGATGATATTAATTTAATATATAATGGTTCTATTAGAATTAAAAAGATTATTGTCAGATGTACAAGAGATGTTTATGATAGGATAAAATAACATTTCTTTTTTTTGTTTTAGATGTTATAATTAATTTGAAGTAGGTGAAAAGATATGAAGTTAATTATTGGTAGTCATGTTTCGTTTAAAAAGGAAGATGGTCTTTTAGGTAGTGTTAAGGAGGCGTTGAGTTATAAGGCGAATACTTTTATGTTTTATACAGGAGCTCCACAGAATGCCAAAAGATTACCTATTAATATGGAATTGGTAGATGAAGCTAAAAAAATGATGATAGATAATGGAATTGATATTAATAATGTAATAGTGCATGCTCCTTATATTATTAATTTAGCTAACGGGGATGATTTTGCGGTTTCTTTTTTGAGGCAAGAGGTCGAAAGATGTATCAAAATAGGAATAAATAAGTTGGTTTTGCATCCAGGTAGTTATGTTAGTTTATCTAAGGAAGAAGGACTTAATAATATTGTTTTGGGACTTAATAAGATATTAAATAAGGATATGAATATAAAGATATTATTAGAGACTATGGCGGGTAAAGGGACAGAGATAGGATGTTCTTTTGAGGATTTAAAATATATTATAGATAATGTTAAATATAATGAAAAATTAGGAGTTTGTTTGGATACTTGTCATATTAATGATGCTGGATATGATATTTCTTCTTTTGATAATGTGATGATGGAATTTGATAATATTATTGGAATAGAAAGACTTTTGTGTCTGCATATTAATGATAGTAAAAATATTAGGGGTAGTAAAAAAGATAGACATGAAAACTTTGGTTTTGGAACATTGGGATTTGATAATTTATTGAAAATTGTATACTATCCTAAACTTGAATCGGTTCCTAAAATATTGGAAACTCCGTATGTATCTAAGGATGATGATTCTAAAGAAAGATTATATCCTCCTTATAAGGAAGAGATAGAAATGATTAGAAATAAAGAGTTTGATGCTGATTTAATAAGTAAGATAAGAAGTAAATATATATAGTGTTAATTTAATAATAGGTAAGAAAACATGCAAGATATATGCAAGATGATTGATGTTTCATTAATTTTATGTATACTATTAGAAGAAAAATAAGAGGTGATTTTAATGGAAAAATATATTTCACCATTTACTACAACAAACAGAATGTTAGAACTTGTTGGAAGTATAATGGAAAAAGTTGGAAAGTTAGATAATTTTAGTAATTTAAATAAAATGCCAGTACTAAGAAGAAATAATCGTATTCATTCAATACATTCGTCTTTAACAATCGAAGCAAATTCGTTATCTTTTAATCAAGTTAAAGATGTTATTAATGGTAAATTAGTAATTGGAGATCAAAAGGAAATACAAGAAGTAAAAAATGCATATAAAGCCTATGAAATGATGAAGGAATCTAATCCATATAGTATTTACGATTTATTAAAAATTCATGGCGTTATGACTTTCTTAACTGTAGAAGAATCTGGGGTATTTAGAAAAGGTGAGGAAGGTGTATTTGATGAAAATAATAATTGTATTTTTATCGCACCCAAACCTGAATATGTAGAATCTTTAATGAATGATTTATTTAATTGGATGAAAGAATCTAAAGATGAAATACACCCATTAATATTATCTTCTATATTTCATTATGAATTTGTATTTATTCATCCATTTAGTGATGGAAATGGTAGGATAGCTCGTCTTTGGCAAAATGTAATTTTATCTAAATGGAAAGAAATATTTGAATATGTACCTATAGAATCACAAATAAAAAAATATCAAGAAGAATATTATAAAGCAATTAATAATTGTAACAAAACAGGTAATTCTAATGAATTCATAGAATTTATGTTAGAGATGATAGATAAAGAGCTAGATAATTTATTAGAAAGTACTGAAAAAGAAATAACACATATTAGTGGATATGTAACTAAACTCTTGGAGGTAATGGATTATAATATTCCAATGAGTTCATTTGAAATAATGGAAAAGTTAGGATTAAAATCTAAAGATTCATTTAGAGATAATTATTTAAATCCTGCACTTGAAAGCGGTTTAATTAAAATGACTTTACCAAATAAACCTACTAGTAAAAATCAAATGTATTATAAAGATTAAGGATATAAATACACATTTTAATCATAGTAATATTAAATATATAAATAGTCCTTTTGATGATACAAATGAAATGGTATTTGGTATAAAAAGTAAATTCTACTTTGAAGGAGTAATTTCTACAAGGCAGGCTATTTAAAATTACGATATTTATATACTTTACATAGACAAAAAAGCTTTACAAAATTTATAAATGTGCTATAATTTATATTAAGAATAGGCTAGGTGGTTTTTATGTATATGTTAAAAACACAAACAATTGATATAGAACACGTTCAAAGAATTTTAAATAGCTGTCCTTATTATGATCAAATAGTTAATTATGAATATCAAGAGGGGGATCTTTTATCTAAAGCTTTAATAGATTGGTACAGAGAATTAATCTTTTCAGCAGATGGTTTTAACGAAAAGCAATTAAAAATTATTAGTGCGATGGATAGAGCAATGTATTTATATGTAAAGGAAAATAAATATAAAAAAGGGTTAAAAAAAGTTTTATCTGAAAATGATATATCTATAGATAGTCAGATAAGTATTGCTAATGCTATTAAGAAAATATTGATGTTTACAAATTCATATGAGAAGCAGGAAATACTTGAAATATCTAGTTCGATGTGGTTATAATAAAATAAAGTTCTTTTGAACTTTGTTTTTGTATTAATGGGAGGTTTTTATGTACGCGTTAGTCTTAGTAGAAATTGGGGTTAAGAATGTAGATAAATATTTTACTTATCATATACCAGATAATTTAGAAGATAAGATTAATATTGGAATTAGGGTAAAAGTGCCATTTAATACTAGGGAAATTTCAGGTTTTGTTATTAAAATAATCAATAAAATAGAAGATAATAATTATGAAGTAAAGGATATATTGGAAGTAATTGATAATGAAGAAGTATTAAATTTGGAACTTTTAAAACTAGGGGAATATATATCTTCTAAGACTTTATGTTCGATGATTACTGCTTATCAAACGATGTTACCCAAGGCTTTAAAGGCTAATCATAAGGTAGCTATGAAACCTAAGAATGAAGTTATTGCAGTTTTAAATAAAGATACTAGTGAAATTTATGAATATATATCAATTTGTTCATATAAAAAACAAGTGGAGATATTAAAAAGTATAATCGAAAATGGAAGTGTTAAGGTTATATCTTCAAATATTTCTTCAGTTACTTCTCTTGCTAATAAAGGTTTAATTAAAACGATATCTAGGGAAGTATATCGTTATAATGATAATACAATAGAAAATAAACATACTGTTTTTTTGAATGAAGAACAAAGTAAGGTAGTCAAGGAAGTTATTGATAATTTAAATACTAATAATACTTATCTTTTAAAGGGGGTTACTGGTTCAGGGAAGACGGAAGTTTATATGCATATTATTAAGGAGGTTATCGATAGAGGGATGCAGGCGATTATGCTTGTGCCAGAGATTAGTTTAACTCCTCAAATAGTAAGTCGTTTTAGACAAAGGTTTAATAATGAAGTTGCGGTTTTGCATAGTGGTTTATCGGATGGTGAAAGATATGATGAATATCGTAAAATAAAAAAAGGATTAGTGAAAATAGTAGTGGGGGCTAGAAGTGCAATATTTTCACCATTTCAAAATTTGGGAGTGATAATCATCGATGAAGAACAGGTGACTTCTTATAAACAAGAAAATAATCCTAGGTATCATACTAGAGATGTGGCCTTGTTTAGGTGTAAGTATCATAACTGTCCTTTGGTATTAGGAAGTGCTACTCCATCTTTAGAATCTTATGCTAGGGCTAAAAAGGGAGTATATAGGCTACTTACTTTAAATAAAAGAGCTAATAATAAATTAATGCCAGAGATTAGAATTGTTGATATGAAGAAGGAAATAAGGAATAATTATCATAATATTTCTTTAGAATTAGAAAATGCGATAAAAGAAAAATTAGATAAAAAAGAACAGATAATTATTCTTTTGAATAGAAGAGGATATTCTTCGATGTTAACTTGTAAGGATTGTGGTGAGGTAATTAAATGTCCAAATTGTGATATTAGTTTAACTTATCATAAAACTAGTAATACTTTGAGATGTCATTATTGTGGTTATGGTACTAAAGTACAAGATACATGTCCAAGTTGTTATGGAAGGTCTCTTACTATGTATGGACTTGGTACTGAGAAATTAGAAGAAGAGTTGGTTAAAAAATTTAATGCTAGGGTAGTGAGAATGGATTTGGATACTACTACTTCAAAGAAGGCACATAGTAAAATAATAAAAGATTTTTTAGATCAAAAGTATGATATTTTAGTAGGTACTCAAATGATAGCTAAGGGATTAGATTTTCCTAATGTTACTTTGGTGGGGGTTATTAATGCAGATGCTTCTTTAAATATACCTGATTTTAGAAGCAGTGAATATACTTATCAATTACTATCTCAGGTATCTGGGAGATCAGGAAGGGATAAAAAAGAGGGAATTGTCATTATTCAAACGTTAAATCCAGAACATTACAGTATAAAGTATGCGAAAGATCATGATTATGATGGATTTTTTAACTATGAGATGAGGATAAGGAAAAAATTAGGGTATCCACCATATTATTATCTTACTTTAATTAAAATATTAAGTCGTGATTATCAGTTATGTATGAAAGAAGCTAATAAGGTAGGGGAGTTTTTAAGAAAAAATTTACCTAGTGATGTTATAGTTTTAGGACCATCTATTGCTAGTACTTTTAAGGTTAATAATATTTATCATTTTCAATGTATAATTAAATATAAAAAAGAAGATGATATCAAAGAGGTTCTAAGGACAATTGATAATATATATAAAATTAATACTAAAGTAAGAATTGAGATGGATATTGATCCTGTCAGATTATAAAATTGACAATGATATATTTAAAATATATAATAATATAAAAAAGAAGGTGATGTTTATATGGAAAGATTACAAAAAGTGATTGCTAATTATGGGTATGCTTCAAGAAGGGAAGCTGAGAAGTTGATAGCAAGTGGTCAGGTTAAGGTTAATGATGTTGTAGTAAGAGAACTTGGTACTAAAGTATCTTCTAGTGATATAATTCAAATAAATAATGTTCAGATAGATAAAAATATAGGGTATGAATATTATTTACTTTATAAACCAAGAGGGGTAATATCATCTTCTAAAGATGAAAAGGGAAGAAAAACAGTCGTTGATTTAATTGATACTGAAAGTAGAATTTATCCAATCGGTAGATTAGATTATGATACTACGGGAATAATTCTTTTGACTAATGATGGTAATCTTGCTAATATGTTGAGCTTACCAAAATCTAATATTGATAAGACTTATATTGCTAAGGTTGATGGTATATTAAAAAAAGAAGATATTATAAAGCTTAAAAATGGGGTAATAATAGATGGATATAAAACTAAAAAAGCTAAGATAAAGGTAAAAAAAATAGATAAAAAAAATAAGACTAGTATTGTTGAAGTAACTATTCATGAAGGAAAAAATCATCAAGTTAAAAAAATGTTTGAAGCAATTGGTTTAAAAGTATTAAAATTGAAAAGGGAAAAATATGCTAATTTGGATTTAACAGGATTAAAAGTAGGTGATTATCGCCCGTTACTTATAAAAGAAGTGAAAAAATTATATAGTTTAGTTAATAATAAGAATAGTTATTAGAAGGGAGGTGAAGTTTAATATGTTAAAAAAGTTTAATAGTTTTATTAATATGTCAATAATTACTGCTGTATTATTTTTATTACTTGGAGGTGTAATCGTTATATTTCCTTCTACTTCTTTAAAAATAATATCTTACTTTTTAGCTTTAATATTGATTATTATTGGTATATCTTTAATTTTAAAATCTACTTCTTCTTTTGTATTTTCTGATTTTATAACTTCTGGCATCTTATCATTATTATTAGGGATAATTTTACTTATATATCCTAAGATGTTAAATATAATTATTCCTATAATAACGGGAGTATGGTTTATTGTAAGTTCTATTTTTAAAATTAGATTATCATTAGTACTTAAAAAATATGGTGTAAGTTCTTGGTTATGGGCGATTATTTTATCGATACTTACTATTATATGTGGAGTTTTATTGATAATTAATCCTAATATAGGGGCTTTGACACTTACTACTATTTTGGGAATGTTATTTATTGTATATTCTATTTCGGATATTATTGATTTAATAATATTTAAGAAAAATGCTAATACAATAGCTAAAATATTTAAATAATAAAAGAAATATTTTCTTATGTATAAAAATAAAATGGTGTGTAAATACTATTATTAAGGAGGATAA